>NZ_JBDYKJ010000006.1:0-95023 GCF_040012395.1 Nocardioides sp. 31GB23
CTCCTCCCCCCGCTCGCGCCCGGACCGCTGCCCCGGGGTGCTGCGCCCCTGGCCCGCCGACGACGGCGCACTGGTGCGGGTGCGCCTCGTGGGCGGTCGGCTGCCCGGCTCGTCGCTGCGGGCGCTGGGACGGGTGGCGCTGGCGCACGGTGACGGTCGGCTGCACCTGACCGGTCGCGCCAACCTGCAGCTGCGCGCCCTGCCGTCGGTCGCGACGGTCGACGGTCCGGTGCTGCCGCCCGAGGTGGTCGACGCGATCGTGGCGACCGGCCTGCTCCCGGCGCCCTCGCACGACCTGGCGCGCAACGTGGTGGTCTCGCCGCAGACCGGCCTGGCCGGCGGCCGCGCCGACCTGCGGCCCGTCGCCGCGCGGCTCGACGCCCTGCTCTGCGCCGACCCGGCGCTGGCCGCCCTGCCGGGGCGCTTCCTGCACGTGCTCGACGACGGCCGCGGCGACGTGGCCGGGCGCGGGTGCGACCTGGGCCTGGTGGCGCTCGACGCGCGGACCGCCCAGCTGCGGGTGGGCGGCGCCTGGGGCGAGGTCGTCGCCCTGGCCGAGGCGCCGGCCCGGCTGGTCGGGCTGGCCCGCGCGTTCCTCGACGCCCGCGGCACCGGCCCCGGGGCCGCCTGGCACGTCGACGAGCTGGCCGGGCCGATGGTCCCACCCAGGCCGCCGGACGAGCGGGCGCTGGTGCGCAGCGCGCCGCCGGCGTACGGCGCGGTGGCCGGCGGGTGGCACCAGGAGGCCGTCGACGGAGTGCTGTGCGCCGCCGACGTCGACACCCTGGTCGAGCGGGCGGGTGGCCCCGACGCCGACCTGGTCGTCACGCCGTGGCGCGGCGTGCTGGTGCCGGAGGTCGCACGATGAGCCGGCCGGTCGCGCCGCCGCGGCGCTACGACTACGTCAGCGACGGGCCGGCGATCTACGTCGACTCCTTCGCCACGATCCGCCGCGAGGCGGACCTGTCGGGCGTGCCGGCCGACGCGGAGAAGCTGGCGGTGCGGATGGTGCACGGCAGCGGCCAGGTCGACCTGGTGCCCGACCTGGTGATCCACCCCGGCCTCGTCGCCGCCGCGCGCGAGGCGCTGGCCGCGGGCGCGCCGGTGCTGTGCGACGCACGGATGGTGGCCATGGGGGTCACCGCCAGCCGGCTGCCGGCCGGCAACGAGGTGCTCTGCCACCTCACCGACCCCGAGGTGCCCGAGCTGGCGCGCCGGTGGGGCACGACGCGCACGGCTGCGGCGGTGTCGCTGTGGGAGCCGCGGCTGGAGGGCGCGGTCGTGGCCATCGGCAACGCGCCGACCGCCCTGTTCCACCTGCTCGAGACGATCCTCGACGGCGGGCCGCGCCCGGCGGCGGTGATCGGCTGCCCCGTGGGCTTCATCGGGGCGCGGGAGTCGAAGGAGGCGCTGGCCTCGTTCGGCGACGACCACGGCATCGACCTGCCGTTCGTGACCGTGCGCGGTCGCCGCGGCGGCTCGGCGATGGCCTCCTCGGCCGTCAACGCGCTGGCCCAGGAGCAGGAGTGAGCGGGCGGCTGTACGGCGTCGGGCTGGGGCCCGGTGACCCCGAGCTGGTGACCCTCAAGGCGGCTCGGCTGATCGGGTCGGCCGACGTGGTGGCCTACCACGCGGGCGTGAGCAAGCGGTCGAACGCGCGACGCATCGCAGACGACCTCGTCCCGCCGGGCGCGGTCGAGGAGGAGCTGCGCTACCCGGTGACCACCGGGGCCACCGACCACCCGGGCGGGTACGCCGGGGCGATGGCCGACTTCTACGCCGAGTGCGGCGAGCGGCTGGCCGCGCACCTGGAGGCCGGGCGCGACGTCGTGGTGCTCGCCGAGGGCGACCCGCTGTTCTACGGCTCGTTCATGTACCTCCACGACCAGCTCGCGGAGCGGTTCGAGACCGAGATCGTGCCGGGGGTGCCGGCCTTCGCCGCGGCCACCGCGGCCACGGCGACGCCGCTGGTGCGCCAGACCGACGTGCTGACGGTGCTGCCCGGCACGCTGCCGAAGGCCGAGCTCGCGCGCCGGCTCGCCGACACCGACGCGGCGGTGATCATGAAGCTGGGGCGCACCTTCCCGGGGGTGCGCGAGGCGCTCGCCGAGGCCGGCCGCCTCGACCACGCGCTGTACGTCGAGCGGGCGGCCATGCCCGAGGAACGCTGGCTGCCCGTGGCCGACGTCGACCCCGCGAGCGTGCCGTACTTCTCGCTGGTGGTGGTGCCGGGTGACTCGCTGGCCGGTCGCGGCCGCCGCGGGCCGCGGGCGGAGCCGCAGGTCTCGGCCGACCGCACGGCACCGGCCGCCGAGCTGCTGGTCGTCGGCCTGGGGCCGGGGCCCGAGCGGTGGCTGACCCCGGAGGTCGAGACGGCCCTGGCGGAGGTCGACCACGTGGTCGGCTACGCGCCGTACGTCGCCCGGGTCCCGCAGCGCCCCGGCCTTACCCGGCACGCCTCGGGCAACACCGTCGAGGTCGACCGGGCCCGGTTGGCGCTCGGTCTGGCGCGCGGCGGCGAGCGGGTGGCCGTGGTCTCGGGGGGTGACGCGGGTGTCTTCGGGATGGCCTCGGCGGTCTACGAGGCCGTCGACGCCGACCCCGCGCTGGCCGACGTGCCGGTCAGGGTGCTGCCCGGGGTCTCGGCGGTGCAGGCGGTGGCGGCGCGGGCGGGGGCACCGGTGGGCGCCGACTTCGCGGTGGTCAGCCTGTCGGACCGGCTCAAGCCCTGGTCGGTGGTCGAGAAGCGGCTGCGCGCCATCGCCGAGGCCGACCTGGTGCTGGCCGTCTACAACCCGGCGAGCCGCTCGCGCACCGAGCAGGTGGTCGCGATGCAGAAGGTGCTGCTCGAGCACCGCTCCCCCGACACCGTCGTGGTCGTCGGCCGCGACGTGGGTCGCGCCGAGGAGTCGCTCGAGGTGACCACCCTGGGCGCGCTCGACCCTGCCGGGATCGACATGAAGTGCCTGCTGCTCGTCGGGGCGACCTCGACCCGCGTGGGGGCGGGCGGGGCCGTCTGGACGCCGCGGTACGTCGAGCCTCAGGCCGCCGGCGGGTAGTCGTCGAGCACGAGCTGCAGGCGCGCCCGGACGACGTCGACCTGCGGTTGCGGTCGCTGCTCGGCTGGTGGGTCGCCGGGTGGCAGGGCGGGTGCCCTGGAGCGGACCTGGTGGCCGGTGGGGGTCGTCGCGGTGACGACGCCGCCGTGGGCGGTCGCGGTGAAGCCGGGTGCTTCCTTGGCCTGGTTGCAGGCCTCGCACAGCCCTTGACCGTTCACTGCGCTGGTGGGGCCGCCGGCGTGGTCGGGGACGACGTGGTCGCGGTGGCGGATGGGGGCGTCGCACCACGGGGTGCGGCACGACTGGTCACGCAGGTCGATGAAGAGTCCCAGCGCGGCCGGGAAGGCGCGGGAGCGGGAGTCCATCGTGACCAGGGCGCCGGTGCTGGTGGTGTAGAGCCGCCGGAGCGTGGCTTGCGCCTGCTCGAGGGCGGTGGCGACCAGGTCGCGGGCGTACCCGGCCGGTACGGGTCCGTACCCGGCGATCCAGCCCGGGGCGTGGCCGCCGCCGAGGAGGGTGGCATCCGAGACGGTCAGGTTGACCGCCACCGGCACCGACGCGCGGGCCGGGCCAGGAACTGGCGCCGGCTCGGCGGGCTCTGAGCTGGTGGCGGCCGGGGTGGTGAGGGAGGCGACGAGGGCGTCGGCCATCACCTGGCCGCGGGAGCGCTCGTCCCCGGCGGCACGGGCCTGGTCGGCGGCGCGGGTCAGGGCGGCGTAGACCGAGACTCCTTGGGCGACCGGGAGCAGCGCGGTCAACCAGGTCATCGTGTCGGGGGCGGGTCGCAGCGAGACGTGCCGCTCGCCCTCGGCCCTGCGTGAGCGCTTCAGGGCGGCGTGCGGGTCGAGCTCATAGGCGCGAGCCCGGGCAGCGGCCACCAGCCGCTTGTCACCCCACCCCTCGGTCGTCTCGGGGTCGGCCATCAGCTCCGCATCGACCCGACGCCGGTCTTCCAACGACAGGCAGGCGGTCTCGCGGGCCATGAGGGTGGCGCGCCATTCGCCGCACCAACCCGCGCGCATCGCAGCCAGCGTGTGCGGCATCTCGGCCACCAGGATCTTCGCCAACCCCAGGTGGCAAGCACCCCGGTTGGGTGACTCCCGTCGGGCCAGCGCGACCTGCGAGGCCACCCCGGCGCCCTGCTTCTCCGCACGCACACCCGCGGCGGCGTGGCGGCGGCGTACGACCTCGTCCAGACGCGCCGTCACCTCGACCTGCAACGCCTCCAGGCGGCACTTCTCCTCCTCGGCCGCGCGCAGCACCTCGACCAGCTCGACCTCGGAGAGGTCGGCCAGGTCGAGACCGGGTGCGGGAGCGAGTGCCATGACGACACTTTACTCGAACATGTGTTCGAGCGCAAGGGTCTGCAGAGACCTATTCGGGCCCGTCGGGGCCGTCCCTGCCTCTCCTGGCCGCGCCGCCCGCACCCCTCGACCCGTTGCCCCACCTACCCGGGCCGTCGGCTCAACGGCAGCTCCAAGAGCAGCACCCAGCTGCCGATGCGCGGACGCGCGCGGGTCAGAGTGGTCGCGTCGCGACGAGGTTGGTCCCGTAGGTGGTTTCCTCACGGTCCACCTCGGTGAATCCGACCTTCGCCAGCACACGGCCAGAAGCGGTGTTCCAGTCCCAGACGGAGGCCCACAGCTGCTCGTGCCCAGACGATCTCGCCCAGTCCAGCACCGCCCACGACGCCTCGGTCGCGTACCCCTGTCCCCAGGATCGACGCAGGAACTCGAAGGCCAGCTGCGGTTCGCGCACACCTCGGCCGCTGCCGACCAGGCCGCAGCAGCCGATGGCGTCGCCGGCGACCTTCCGCTCCACCGCCAGCAACCCGACTGACGATGGCTCGACAGCGCGAATGGTCTCCTCGAGCTCGGCGACCGTGGGGTGTCCGGCCGAGTCGATGCGGCGGTGCGGGGGCACACGTGGATCGCGTTCCATCCACATCTCACGCTGGACGGCGCCCTCGCCCACCCGCCACGGCCTGAGCAGCAGCCGACCCGTTCCAAGCACGACCCGCCCGTTCCCAGCCGCTCCACCTGCCATGGCAACAAGAGTCTCACCCGCGAACCGCACGCTCGTGCCACGGTGGCGCGTGGACGCGTCGACGAGCACCGCCTGTGAGCAGGGCCTCCGCGGTCCAGTCGCTGGCTCACCGCCCCCGGCGAGCCCCTACGGCTTCGTCCGCTCCCGCGCCGCGTCGTAGAGGTAGGACTCCCCACCGTCGCGGGCCAGCGCCCGGCCGACCAGGATCACCGCGGCCTGTCGCAGCCCGGCCTCCTCGACCAGGTCGGCGATGTCGGCGACGGTGCCGCGCAGCAGCAGCTCGTCGGGCTGGCTGGCGCGGTGCACCACGACCACGGGGCAGTCGCTGCCGTAGAACTCCTCCACCTCGGCCATCAGCTCGCGGGTGCGGGTGATGGCCAGGTGCAGCACCAGCGTGGCGCCGGTGGCGGCGTACGCCGCGAGCGACTCGCCCTCGGGCATCGCGGTCGAACGGGCCTGGGTGCGGGTCAGCACCACCGACTGCGCCACCAGCGGCACGGTCAGCTCGCGCCCGGCGAGCGCCGCGGCGGCGGCGTACGCCGGGACGCCCGGGGTGACGTCCCACGCGACCCCGGCGGCGTCGAGGCGCCGCGACTGCTCGGCCACCGCGGAGTAGAGCGACGGGTCGCCCGAGGTCAGCCGCACCACATCGAGCCCGTCGCGGGTGGCGGCCACCATCTCGGCGACCATGGTGTCGAGGTCGAGGTGCTGGGTGTCGACCAGGCGCGCGTCGTCGCGGGCGTGGCCGAGCACGGCGGCGTCGAGGTAGGTGCCGGGGTAGAGCACCACGTCGGCCGCACCGATCAGCGCCGCGGCGCGCAGGGTGATCAGGTCGGCGGCGCCGGGGCCGGCGCCCACGAAGTGCACGGTCACGGGGTCTCCTGGTCGGTCGGGAGGGGCCTGGTCCACGCCCACTGGGTCACGGCGCGAGCGGGGGTCCAGCCCGTGAACGAGCCGAGCGGCGCGGCGTGCTCGACCGACGTGCGGGTCAGCTCGCCGCCGTGCGCGGCGTACGCCGCCGCCAGCAGCTGCTCGCTCTCGAGCGTCACCCCGTGCGCCACCAGCCTTCCCCCCGGTCGGAGCCGTTCGCGGCACAGGTCGAGCAGCCCCGGGGCGGTGGCGCCCCCGCCGACGAAGACGGCGTGCGGGTCGGGCAGGTCGACCAGCGCCTCGGGAGCCCGCCCGGCCACCACCTCGAGCCCCGGGACACCCAGCCGGGCCGCGTTGCGGGCCACCCGCTCGACGCGGGTGCCGTCGGCCTCGACCGCGACCGCGCGGCAGGTGGGGTGGGCGCGCATCCACTCGATGCCCACCGAGCCGGCGCCGGCGCCGACGTCCCACAGCAGCTGGCCGGGCTGGGGCGCGAGCCGCGAGAGCGCCGCGGCACGCAGGTCGCGCTTGGTGAGCTGGCCGTCGTGCTCGAAGGAGTCGTCGGGCAGCCCCGTGGCCCACGAGCCGACCACCGGCCCGCGCAGCTCGAGCGCGACGAGATTCAGGTCGGGCACGCCCGCGGGCGGGTCGGCGTGCCAGGCCTCGGCCGTGGCGTCGACCCGCGCCTCGCGCTCGCCGCCGAGGTGGCTCAGCACGCTCATGGTCGAGCCGGCGTACCCGTGCTCGACCAGCAGCCGCGCCAGCACCGACGGGGTGGTGGCGTCGGAGGAGAGCACGACGAGGCGCCGACCCGGCGCCAGCTGGCGCACGACGGTCTCGGGACGACGACCGACCACGGTGACGACCTCGACGGTCTCTGCGGGCCACCGCATCCGGGCCCGGGCCAGCGCCACCGACGACACGGCCGGGTGCACCTCCACCGCCTCGGCGCCGAGCAGCCCGACGAGGGTGCCGGCGATGCCGGAGACGAACGGGTCGCCGGAGGCCAGCGCCACGACCCGGCGCCCGTCGTGCTGCCACAGCAGCGCCGGCAGCCCCTCGCGCAGCGGCGAGGGCCAGGCCAGGCGCAGCTGGTCGACATCGGCGGGCAGCATGGCCAGGTGCCGGTCGCCGCCGAGGACCACCTCGGCCTCCAGCACGGTGCGCTGCAGCGGCTCGGGGAGGCCCTCCCAGCCGTCGTCGCCGACCCCGATCACGACGACGGTGGACGGGCTGGTCGAGGTCACGGGCGCTGACGCTATCGTGACGGCGAAGCCACGAGGTGCCCCGAGGCCCGGTAGAGACAAGCCGGCGCGGAGGGGAGAATCTGGGAAGCCGGTGAGAGTCCGGCACAGGCCCGCTGCGGTGACCTGGAGGGCGCGAGAGCGCCGAGCCGGGAAGTCCGAAGACCGGCCTCGTGGCGCCTATCCGATGGCGGACGAGCGGGAGCCTCCCATGCCACAGCAGTACCCCTTCTGCGCCGTCGTCGGCGCCGACGAGCCCGACGGCCCCTTCGGCGAGATGGCCCTCGCCCTCCTCCTCACCACGATCTCGCCCGAGGTCGGCGGCGTGCTCGTGCGCGGGCAGAAGGGCACGGCCAAGTCGACCATCGTACGGGCCCTCGCCGAGGTGCTGCCGCACATCGACGTCGTCGCCGGCGACCGGTTCTCCAGCGACCCCCGCGACGACACCCACCTCTCCCCCGACGGCCCCTTCGCCGCCGACGTCGCGGTCGAGTCGCGGCCGGTGCGCCTGGTCGAGCTGCCGGTCGGGGCCACCGAGGACCGGGTGCTCGGCTCGCTGCACCTCGAGCGCGCCCTGTCGGAGGGCCGCACCGAGTACGAGCCCGGCCTGCTGGCCCGCGCCCACCGCGGGCTGCTCTACGTCGACGAGGTCAACCTGCTGCACGACCACCTCGTCGACGTGCTCCTCGACGCCGCCGCGATGGGCCGCGCCACCGTGGAGCGCGACGGCGTCTCGCTGACCCACGCCGCCCGCTTCGTGCTGGTCGGCACGATGAACCCCGAGGAGGGCGAGCTGCGCCCCCAGCTGCTCGACCGGTTCGGGCTCAGCGTCGAGGTCGCCGCCCCCGACGACCCGGCCCTGCGCGCCGAGGTGGTGCGCCGGCGGATCGCCTTCGACGCCGACCCGGCCGGCTTCAGCGCGTCGTACGCCGCCGCTCAGGCAGCGCTGACCGAGCGGGTGCGCGCCGCGCAGGAGCAGGTCGTCCACGTCGAGCTCACCGACGCCGCGCTGCTGCGCATCGCCGAGCTGTGCGCCGCCTTCGGCGTCGACGGGCTGCGCGCCGACATCGTCACCGCGCGCACCGCGGTCGCGCACGCCGCCTGGCAGGGACGCGACCGCGTCGTGCTCGACGACATCCGCGCCGCGGCCAGGCTGGCGCTGCCCCACCGGCGCCGCCGCAACCCCTTCGACGCGCCCGGCATGGACGACGAGCTGCTCGACCAGGTGCTGGGCGACGACCTCCCCGAGCCGCCCGACCCCGACCCCGAGCCGGATCCGGACGGCCCCGGCGACCCCGGCGGGACGTCATACGGTGAGGACGAGGGGACGTCCCGCCCGTATGACGTTCCGCAGGAGCCGGAGGACGACGCCGAGCCCGGCAGCAGCGACCCGGCCGACAACGACGCCAGCGCCGGCGCCGGCGACCGACCGGCCGGCGGGGGCTCCCCCGTCAGCGCCGGGCAGCCCTACCGCACCCGCCTGCTCACCGCCCACGGCACCGGCACGGGCGAGGCGGGGCGGCGCAGCCGCGCCATCACCGAGCGCGGACGCCGCGTGGGCGCGAGCGCCACGGGCAGCGGATCGGTGCACCTGCTGGAGACCCTGCGTGCCGCCGCGCCCCACCAGGCCGCCCGCGGCCGCGACGGGGGCCGGCTGCTGCTGCGCCCCACCGACCTGCGCTTCGCCACCCGCGAGGGCAAGGAGGCCAACCTGGTGCTCTTCTGCGTCGATGCCTCCGGCTCGATGGCAGCGCGGCGCCGGATGGATCAGGTCAAGACCGCGATCCTCTCGCTGCTGCTCGACGCCTACCGCCGCCGCGACAAGGTCGGGCTGGTGACCTTCCGCGGCACCGGCGCCGAGCTGGCGCTGCCGCCGACGCACTCGGTCGACGTCGCCGCCGCCCGCCTGGAGGAGCTGCCGGCCGGAGGGCGCACCCCGCTGGCCGAGGGCCTGCTCGAGGCCGCCCGGGTGCTCGCGGTCGAGCGGCTGCGCGACCCGCGGCGCCGGCCGCTGCTGGTGGTCGTCACCGACGGCCGCGCCACCAGCGGCCCCGACGCGGTCGACCGCTCCCGCCTGGCCGCCGGCCTCCTGGCCGCCCAGGGAGTGGCCAGCGTGGTCGTCGACTGCGAGAGCGGCGCGATGCGTCTCGGCCTCGCCGGCGCCCTGGCCGCCCACCTGGGCGCGGAGCACCTGCCGGTCGGCGAGGTGAGCGCCGAGGCGCTCGCCGACGTCGCGCGTGCGGCCTGATGCCGGCCCCGGACAGCGTGCCGATGTCGCTCTACGAGGCGATCGAGCGACGCCGCGACGTGCGGGCCGAGTTCACCGGCGAGGCTCCCGACGACGCCACCCTGACCCGGGTGCTGGCGGCCGCGCACCGTGCCCCCAGCGTCGGGATGAGCCAGCCCTGGGACTTCGTCGTCGTGCGCGACCGCACCACCCGCGAGCGCTTCGCCACCCACGTCGCCGGCGAGCGGGCGTCGTACGCCGCCGGCCTCGACGCCGGGCGCGCCGAGACGTTCGCCCGCATCAAGGTCGAGGGCATCCGCGAGGCCGGCCTCGGCGTGGTCGTCACCCACGACCCCGACCGCGGCGGCCCGCAGGTGCTGGGCCGGCACAGCATCGACGACACCGGCCTCTACTCGACCTGCCTGGCCATCGAGAACCTCTGGCTGGCGGCCACCGCCGAGGGCCTGGGCGTCGGCTGGGTCTCCTTCTACCGCGAGCAGCACCTGCGCGACCTGCTGGGCATCCCGCCGCGGGTGCGCCCGGTCGCCTGGCTCTGCGTCGGCCGCACCAGCGGCCTGCACGACGTCCCCGACCTCGAACGCCACCGGTGGCGCGGCCGCCGCCCGCTGGCCGAGGCCGTCCACCACGACAGATACCGGAGCTGACATGCCGCAGGGCCGCCCCACCACCGTCCCCGACGACGGTCTGACCACCGCGCAGCGCCGCTCGCTGCCGCTGCTGATGGTGCACACCGGCGACGGCAAGGGGAAGTCGACCGCCGCCTTCGGCGTCGCGCTGCGCGCCTGGAACCAGGGCTGGGACGTCGGCGTCTTCCAGTTCGTGAAGTCCGCGAAGTGGCGCATCGGCGAGCAGAGCGTGCTCGAGCGGCTCGGCGAGCTGCACGAGCAGACCGGCGAGGGCGGGCCGGTGGCCTGGCACAAGATGGGCGCCGGCTGGTCGTGGAGCCGCAAGGAGGGCTCGGCCGACGACCACGCCGCCGACGCCGCCGAGGGCTGGGCCGAGGTCAAGCGGGCGCTGGCCGAGGAGCGCCACGACCTCTACGTGCTCGACGAGTTCACCTACCCGATGGAGTGGGGCTGGGTCGACGTCGACGACGTCGTCACCACGCTGCGCGAGCGCCCCGGGCGCCAGTACGTCGTCGTCACCGGGCGCCGCGCCCACCCGGCGCTGGTCGAGGCCGCCGACCTGGTCACCGAGATGACCAAGGTCAAGCACCAGATGGACCGCGGCCAGAAGGGCCAGCGGGGCATCGAGTGGTGAGCGCCCCCACCCCCCTGCCTCGGGTCGTCGTGGCAGCCCCGGCCACGGGCGCGGGCAAGACCACGGTCGCGACCGGGCTGATGGCCGCGCTCGCCCGGGCCGGGCACGAGGTGTCGGGCCACAAGGTCGGCCCCGACTACATCGACCCCGGCTACCACGCGCTGGCGTGCGGGCGCCCCGGCCGCAACCTCGACCCGCACCTGGTCGGCGAGGACCTGCTCGCGCCGCTGCTGCTGCACGGCGCCCGCGGCGCCGACGTCGCGGTCGTCGAGGGGGTGATGGGCCTGTACGACGGCCGCGTGGGCACCGAGGGCTACGCCTCGACCGCGCACGTCGCGGCGCTGACCCGCTCGCCGATCGTGCTCGTGGTCGACATCTCACGCTCCTCCCGCTCGATCGGCGCGGTGGTGCACGGGATGGCCACCTACGACCCGACCGTGCAGGTCGCCGGCGTGGTGCTCAACAAGGCCGGCTCGCCCCGCCACGCCCGCGAGGTGGCCGACTCGATCGCACCGACGGGCATCCCGGTGCTCGGCACCATCGGGCGCGACGAGGCCGTCGAGGCGCCCTCGCGCCACCTCGGGCTGGTGCCCGCCGCCGAGCGCGGCCTGGCGGCCGAGTCGCTGGACCGGCTGGCCGGGCAGGTGGCCGAGCAGGTCGACCTCGACGCGGTGCTGGCGATCGCGCGCAGCGCCCCCGACCTCGAGGCCGCACCCTGGGACCCGGCGGTCCAGGTGCGGCCACCCGCAGGCGCCACGACGACCGGGGACCGGCCTGTCGTCGCCGTCGCCGGCGGACGCTCCTTCACCTTCCGCTACACCGAGACCGACGAGCTGCTGCGGGCCGGTGGCTGCGAGGTCGTCACCTTCGACCCCGCGACCGACGCCGCGCTGCCGGCCGGCACCCGTGGGATCTACCTCGGCGGCGGGTTCCCCGAGGTGCACGCCGCCGCCCTGGGCGACAACGCGTCGCTGCGCGCCGAGGTGGCGGCCGCGGTGGCCGCGGGCGTGCCGACGGTCGCCGAGTGCGCCGGGCTGCTCTACCTCTGCGAGAGCCTCGACGACGTCGCGATGGTCGGCGCGGTGCCCGCGCGGGGACGGATGACCGAGCGGCTGACGCTCGCCTACCCCGAGATGACCGCGGTCTCCGACTCGCTGCTGACCCGCGCCGGGGAACGCGTCACCGGCCACGAGTTCCACCGCACCCACGTCGAGCCGGTCGCCGGCAGCGCGCCGGCCTGGAGCGGCGAGGGGCACACGGTCGGTTTCACCAGCGCCAGCCTGCACGCGGCGTACCTGCACGTGCACTGGGCGGGGCACCCGCGGCTGGCGCAGCGTTTCGTCGACGCGGTGCACCGTGGGTGACGCCGCCGCCAGCGACCCGTCGACCCCGTGGGCCGACCCGCTGCGCCACCACGGCGACGCGGAGGTGCGCGGCGCCGGCCTGCTCGACCTGGCCGTCAACGTCTACCCCGGCCCACGCCCGGGGTGGCTCGACGCCGCGCTGCGCGCCAGCCTCGACGACGTCGGCGCCTACCCCGACCCGGCCCCGGCCGAGCGGGCCGTGGCCGCACGCCACGGCGTACCGGCGGCCCATGTGCTGGCAACCGCCGGCGCCGCCGAGGCCTTCTCGCTGGTGGCACGGCTGCGGCGCTGGCAGCGCCCTGTCGTGGTGCACCCGCAGTTCACCGAGCCGCACGCGGCGCTCGAGCAGGCCGGCCACCGGGTCACCAGCGTCCTCACCCGGCCCGAGGACGGCTTCGCGCTCGACCCCGCCGCGATGCCTCACGACGCCGACCTCGTCGTGGTCGGCAACCCCACCAACCCCACCGGTCGCCTGCACCCGGCCGCCGACCTGCTCGCGCTGCGCCGGCCGGGACGCCTCGTGGTCGTCGACGAGGCGTTCATCGACACGGTGCCCGGCGAGGCCGGGACTCTGGCCGGCGAGCCGCTCGACGGCCTGGTGGTGCTGCGCAGCCTGACCAAGCACTGGTCGATCCCCGGGGTGCGGGCCGGCTACCTGCTCGGGGCGCCCGACGTCGTGGCCGCCCTGCGGCGCGAGCAGGTGCCGTGGTCGGTCTCGACCACCGCCACGGCGGCGATCGAGGCCTGCTGCACCGTCGTGGCGCGCGCCGAGGCCGACCGCCGGGCCCGCACGATCGCCGCGTGGCGCGCGCACCTGGCCGCGTCGCTGGCGGCGGCCGGTGTGACGACCCTGCCCTCGGACACCTCGTTCCTGCTGGCCCGGCTCGGTGCAGGAGGTCGCGAGCGGCTGCGCGCCCGGGGCGTCGCCGTACGCCGCTGCGACACCTTCCCCGGCCTCGACGCCGGCTGGGTGCGCGTCGCGGTGCGTCCGCCCGAAGTCACCGACCAGCTCGTCACCGCCCTCGCCACCAGCCCTGGCGGCCGTCCCACCACCCCTCCTGGAGGTCCCGTGACCACCGTCCCCACACCCGTCCCCGTCCAGCCACCGCACGCGCCCAGCGCCCGCGCCGGCGCCGAGCGGCTGGCGGGCCTCGCCGTGCCGGCGGGCGCGCTGGGCCGGCTCGGCGAGCTGGCCACCTGGCTCTGCGCCGTGCAGGGCCAGGTGCCGCCGCGCCCGCTCGACGACGTGCGGCTGGTGATCTTCGCCGGCGACCACGGGGTGGCCCGGCACGGGGTGTCGGCGTACCCGCCCGAGATCACCGGCGCCATGGTGCGCACCTTCGTGGCCGGGCGCGCCGGCGTCAACGCGCTGGCCGCCGCCCACGGCGTGCGGGTGCGGGTGCTCGACCTCGGCGTCGACGCCGACCTCGACGGGCTGCCCGCCGATGTCGGCGCGCACAAGATCCGTCGCGGCAGCGGCGCGATCCACCTCGAGGACGCCCTCACCGCCGACGAGACGCAGCGGGCCATGGCCGTGGGACGCGGCGTGGCCGAGCAGGAGGTCGCAGCCGGGGCGCAGCTGCTGCTCAGCGGCGACATGGGCATCGGCAACACCACTCCGGCGGCGGCCCTCGTGGCCGCCAACCTGGGGCTCGGCGCGAGCGACGTGGCCGCGGTCGCCGGCCGGGGCACCGGTGTCGACGACGCCGGCCTGGCCCGCAAGCGCGAGGTGCTGGGCGCCGCGCTCGAGCGGGTCGGTGACCGGGCCGCCGACCCCGTGGAGTCGCTCACCGCCCTGGGCAGCGCCGACCTGGCCGCGACCGTGGGCTACCTGCTGGGGGCGACGCACGCCGGGGTGCCGGTGCTGCTCGACGGGCTGATGTCGGTGGCCTGCGCGCTGGTCGCCGAGCGGATCGCCCCCGGCACCGCCGGCTGGTGCGTGGCCGGGCACCGCTCCCCCGAGCCGGCCCAGGCGCTGGCCCTGGATCGGCTGGGGCTCGAGCCGCTGCTCGACCTCGGGCTGCGCCTGGGCGAGGGCAGCGGAGCGGTCACCGCCGTGCCGCTGCTGCGCAGCGCGGTGGCGCTGCTGCGCGACGTCGCGCAGCTGCGTGACCTGGTGCCCACGGATGCCTGACTCCTGGCGCCTGGCGCTCGGCACCCTGACCGTGCTGCGGGTGCCACCACCGCGTGCGGTCACACCGGTCGTCGCCGGCCGCGCGATGCTGCTGGCCCCGCTGGCGGTGCTGCCGCTGGGTCTCCTGGTGACCGTGGTCGGCCTGCTCGGCGCCCGGCTCACCCTGCCCCCGCTCGCCGTGGCACTGGTCGCGGTCGGCGCGCTCGCCGCCGGCAGCCGCGCCCTGCACTGGGACGGGCTCTCCGACGTCGCCGACGGCCTCACCGCCTCCTACGACCCCGCGCGGTCGCTGGAGGTGATGAGGTCGGGCGCGTCCGGCCCCGCCGGGGTGCTGGCGAGCGTCGTGGTCCTCGGCGTGCAGGTCGCCTGCCTGGCCCCGCTGCTCACCAGCACCCGCGGCGCGCTCGTGGCCGGGCTGCTGGTCTGCGCCTCCCGGGCCGCGCTGGCCGGGTGCTGCCTGCGCGGGGTGCCGGGCGCTCGCCGCGACGGGCTGGGAGCGGCGTACGTCGGCACGGTGCGGCTGCTGCCCGCGCTGGGACTGTGGTCGGTCGCGGCCCTCGCGCTGCTGCTCGCGGCCGGCTGGCCGGGCCTCGTCGCGCTCGCGGTGGCGGCCGGGGTGGTGGCCGCGCTGGTGCGCAGGGTGGTGCGACGCCTCGGCGGGGTGACCGGCGACGTGCTGGGCGCCGCCGTCGAGCTCTCGCTGGCCGCGATGCTGCTCGGCGTGCTCACCGGGGGCCCGGTCGGGTGAGCGGCTCAGAGGCGCAGCACCCGGCCGGCGACCACCAGGTGCACCTCGTCGCAGGCCTCGGCCACCCGCTGGTTGGTGGTGCCGAGCAGGTCGCGGAAGAGCCGGCCCGACCGGTGCGCGGGCACCACGCCCAGGCCCACCTCGTTGGTCACCAGCACCACGTCGTGGGCGCAGTCGCGCAGCGCCACCACGACCGCGGCCAGCCGCGCCTCGAGCAGCACGCCCACCTCGTCGGAGGCCAGGTCCCACGCCCCGTCGGCGTCGAGGAGGGCGGTCACCCAGGTGCCCAGGCAGTCGACGAGCAGCGGTCCGTCGGCCCCCGCCAGCGCGCCGGCCAGGTCGTGGGTCTCGCGCGTGCGCCACGACGCCGGGCGCCGCTCGCGGTGGGCCGCGACGCGCGCCGCCCAGTCGGCGTCGTCGTCCTCGGGCACCGGGCCCGGAGCGACGTAGGTGGCGGGTCCGGTGCCCACGAGCGACTCGGCGTGGCGGGACTTGCCCGAGCGCACGCCGCCGGTGACCAGGACCTTCACGGGAGCCTCCAGTGCTGAGCAGATCGGTGGGGATGGTGCTGGGGGTCGGCCTCGACCGCGTGCTGGCCGACCCCGCACGATGGCACCCCGTCGCCGGCTTCGGCACCCTGGCCGCCCGCCTCGAGCACACGACGTACGCCGACCGGCGCGGCGCGGGCGCGGCCCACGTGCTGGTGCTCGTCGGGGGCTGCGTGGCGCTGGGCGGCGCGGTCGAGCGCGCGACCCGGGGCCGGCCGGTGGCCCACGCCCTGGTCACGGCCGCCGCGACCTGGACGGTGCTCGGCGGCACCAGCCTGGGCCGCGAGGCCGCGGAGGTCGCCCGCCTCCTGGAGACCGGCCGGCTCCCCGAGGCGCGGACGCAGGTGGCGCGGCTGGTGGGCCGCGACACCCGCACGCTGACCCTCGACGAGGTGGCCCGCGCCGCGCTCGAGTCGCTCGCCGAGAACACCTCCGACGCGGTCGTGGCCCCGCTGGTGCTGGGTGCGGTGGCCGGGGTGCCGGGGCTGCTGGGCTACCGCGCGGCCAACACGCTCGACGCCATGGTGGGCCACCGCAGCCCCCGCCACGCCCGCTACGGCTGGGCCGCGGCGCGTCTCGACGACCTGCTGAACCTGCCGGGGGCGCGCCTCACCGCGAGCCTGGCCACGCTGCTGGGCGCCGACCCGGCCGCCAGCCTGCGCGCCTGGCGCCATGACGCCGGCGCGCACCCCAGCCCCAACGCGGGGCCGGTGGAGGCCGCCTTCGCCGGTGCGCTGGGCGTGCGGCTGGGCGGGCGCACCGTCTACGGCCACGGCGCCGAGGCCCGGGTCGAGCTGCGGCCGGTGCTCGGCGAGGGGCGTGCCACGGTGGCTCACGACGTGGCCCGGGGTCGCCGGCTGGCCGACCGGGTGGGGCTGGGGGCGCTCATCGTGCTGGCACCGATCGCAGCCAGGCCAGCGCGCCGGCGACGTCGCTGACGGTGGGCACGCCCGCCGGGGGCGCGGGGCGGCGCACCACGACGGTGGCGACCTCGAGCTCGGCGGCGGCCCGCATCTTGGGCCAGGTCAGCGACCCGCCCGAGTCCTTGGTGACCAGCACGTCGGCCCGGTGCCCGCGCAGCAGGGCCTGCTCCCCCGCCGTCTCGTAGGGGCCCCGGCTGCGCAGCAGCGTCCAGGCGGGTGGCAGCGCCACGTCGGGCTCGTCGACGACCCGGGCCAGCACCGCGTGGTCGGCCAGCGGGCCGGTGAAGGCGGCCAGCTGCTGGCGTCCGACGGTGAGCACGGGTCGGCGCCCGAGCCGAGCGGCCGTGAGCGCGGCCTCGTCGTGGTCGTCGACCCAGTGCCAGCGACCGGTCGGGTCGCTCCAGCCGGGTCGCTGCAGCAGCAGCAGCGGCACGTCGACGCCGGCCGCGTGCGACGAGATGGTGGCGGCGAAGGGGTGCGTGGCGTCGACGACGGCGTCGAGGCCGGCGGCGTACGCGCGCAGCGCCTCGGCGCCCCCGAAGCCGCCGATCCGCACCCGGCCCACCGGCAGCCGTGGGCGCGCCACCCGGCCGGCCAGCGAGGACTCCACGTCGACGCCCGCCTCGACCAGCGCGGCCGCCAGGGCCCGGGCCTCGCCGGTGCCGCCGAGCAGCAGCACCCTCACCGCTGGTCCCCCGGGGCCCTCGGGGCCCCCGGTGGCAGGAACGGCAGCCCGGCCGGGGCGCCGTCGAGCGCGAGCGCCAGCAGGGCGTCGACGTCGAGGTGGGTCTCGACGAGCTCCCCGAGCAGGTCGAGCCGGCGCTCCCTGGCCGCCGGGAAGGAGACCGACGAGGCCACTCCCAGCGCGCGCGCCAGGTAGGCGGCACGGTGGGCGTCGTCCTCGAGGGCGCCGTGCACCATCGTGGCGGTGACCGCACCCGCCTCGCGCTCGCCCTCGAGCCGGCCGTGGTGGATCTCGTAGCCGGCAGGCGCGTGGAGCCGCAGCACCTTGTCGGGGGTGAAGTCGGTGACGGCGTCGAGCAGCCCCAGGCCCTCGACGTCGGCGCCCGCCGGTCCCTCGACGCCCTGCGGGTCGCGGATCCGGCGCCCCAGCATCTGCGCACCGCCGCAGATGCCGAGCAGCGGCCGGCCGGCTCGCGCGTGCGTGCGCAGGGCGGTGTCGAGCCCGCGCTCGCGCAGCCAGGCCAGGTCGGCGAGGGTGGCGCGGGTGCCGGGCAGCACCACCAGGTCGGCGTCCGAGAGCCCCTGCGGGGTGGAGGCGAAGACCACGTCGAGCCCGGGCTCGAGGCCCAGCGCGTCGACGTCGGTGAGGTTGGAGATGCGTGGCAGCCGCACCACGACCACCCGCGCCGCCGTCGCCCCGGCCGCCCCGGCGCCCGCGCGGCGGCCCTCGAGGTCGAGGGCGTCCTCGGAGTCCAGCCACAGGTCGGAGCTGTACGGCAGCACGCCGAAGGTACGCCGCCCCGTCGCCCCGACCAGCTGCTCGAGGCCCGGTCGCAGCAGCCCGAGGTCGCCGCGGAACTTGTTGACCACGAAGCCGGCCACCAGCGCCTGGTCCTCCGGCGCGAGCAGCGCGACGGTGCCGAGGAACGCCGCGAGGACCCCGCCCCGGTCGATGTCGCCGACGACCACCGTGGGCAGGTCGGCGTGCCGCGCGAGGCCCATGTTGACGTAGTCGCCGGCGCGCAGGTTGATCTCGGCGGGGCTGCCGGCCCCCTCGGCGACCACGACGTCGTGGCGCGCGGCCAGGTCGTCGTACGCCGCGTGCGCGGCGCGCGCCAGGTGCGCGCGACCGGTGCTCCACTCGCGCGAGGACACCTCGCCGGCGGGCCGCCCCAGCACCACCACGTGGCTGCGGCGCTCGCCGCCCGGCTTGAGCAGCACCGGGTTCATCGCGGGCTCGGGCTCGACCCGGGCGGCCAGCGCCTGCACCCACTGCGCCCGGCCGATCTCGGCGGTGCCGCCGTCGGGGTGCGCCACGACCATCGAGTTGTTCGACATGTTCTGCGCCTTGTACGGCGCCACCGCCACCCCGCGCGCCGCCAGGGCCCGGCACAGTCCCGTGGTGACCACGCTCTTGCCCGCGTCGGAGGTGGTGCCGGCGACCAGCAGGCCGGCCATCAGGCCTCCGCCCGGGCCGGTGCGTGCGCCAGCGGGAAGGAGCGCAGCAGCCGGCAGCCGCCGGCCTGCCACCACTGCAGGTCGACCCGGTCGACCCGGGCGCGGGCGGGCAGCAGCGGCGCCACGTCGGCGACCACCTGCTCGCGGGTCACCGGCCCGGCGGCACCGCGGGCGCCGACCTGGTCGAGGCTCAGGTGCGGCACCACGTCGGCGTACCTGCCCTCGTAGGGCGGGCACTGCGGGTAGGCCCCGGCCAGCAGCTCGGTGAGCTCGGCGAAGGCGGCGACCGGCTCGGGCCGCAGGTGCACCATCCCCTCGGGGAAGACCGCCGGGTCGTCCAGCTCGGCGTCGAAGGCCGGGACCGCCGACAGCAGCTCCGCCACGCGCTCGAGGTCGCCCTCGGCGGGTGCGGGCAGCCAGGGCCCGAGCACGGTGACGTGGGCGTGCACGAACCCCGGGTCGGTCGAGACCCAGGCCGGGTCGTGGCCGCGGGTCCGCTCACGCACCCAGTCGTCGAGGGCGGGCACCGGCACGGCCAGCACGCTGTGGCCCGGCCACCGCCCGCTCACGGCGCCCGCAGCAGGTAGAGGTCGAGCACCCAGCCGTCGAGGGCACGCGCGCGCTCCCGGGCCGCGGCGACGTCGTCGAGCACGTCGGCGACCCGGCCGGCGACCAGCTGCTCGCCGGGGGCACCCAGGTTGGCTCCCCACCAGATCGACCAGCCGGTGACGTCGGGCTCGGTGCCGAGCAGCTCGAGGCGCCGGGTCAGCACGACGACGACGTTGCGCTCCCCCGCGGCGAGCGCCTCGGGCAGGCGACGGGCCGTGGTGACGTGCAGGGGGGCACCGACCTCGTGCAGCACCAGGCGGTGCCGGGCCGCGAGCAGCTGGAGGCTGCTGATGCCGGGCACCACCTCGACCGCCAGCCGCACCCGGTCCTGCAGCCGGTCGAGCAGCCGCAGCGTCGAGTCGTAGAGGCCGGGGTCGCCCCACACCAGCAGGCCCACGTCGCCGGGGTGCTCGGCCAGCGCGACCTCCCAGGCGTCGGTGCGGGCGGCGTGCCACGTCTCCACCGCCGCCTCGTAGTCGACGTCGTCGTGGCGGGCGCGCGGCGGGTCCTCGAGCACCACCAGCTCGACGTCGTGCCGGGCGCAGATCTCGCGGCGCACCTCGAGCAGCGGGTCGCCGGCCGACTTCACGAAGGCCAGCACGACGTCGACCGAGCCGATCGCGGCCGACGCCTCGGGGGTCACGTGCTGGGGGCCCATCCCGATCCCGACGACCACGACGCGACGGGTCGCCACCGGCCGCACCACCGGGTCGACCACCACCTCAGCCATCGGCGCGGTCCTCCAGGTCGCCCTCCAGGTCGAGGTAGACCGCCTGCATCCGCGCCAGCGTGTCGGCGTCGGGGGCCTGCCACAGCCCGCGGTCGGCCGCCTCGTGCAGCTTCTCCACGATGCCGCGCAGCGCCCACGGGTTGGAGCGGCGCATGAACTGCTGGTTGGTCTCGTCGAGCACGTACTCGCGGGCCAGCGACTCGTACATCCAGTCGTGCACGACCCCGGCGGTGGCGTCGAAGCCGAAGAGGTAGTCGACGGTGGCGGCCAGCTCGAAGGCGCCCTTGTAGCCGTGGCGCTGCATCGCGGTGATCCAGCGCGGGTTGACCACCCGGGCCCGGAAGACCCGGTTGGTCTCCTCCTGCAGGGTGCGGGTGCGCACCGCGTCGGGGCTCGTGGAGTCGCCGACGTAGGCGCGCGGGTCGGAGCCGGTCAGCGCGCGCACGGTGGCGACCATCCCGCCGTGGTACTGGAAGTAGTCGTCGGAGTCGGCGATGTCGTGCTCGCGGGTGTCGATGTTCTTGGCCGCCACCTGGATGCGCCGGTACGCCGTGCGCATGTCGTCGGCGGCCGGGGCACCGTCGAGGTCGCGGCCGTAGGCGAAGCCACCCCAGGCGGTGTAGACCTCGGCCAGGTCGGCGTCGTCGCGCCACGACCCCGACTCGACGACCTGCAGGATGCCGGCGCCGTACGACCCCGGCTTGGAGCCGAAGACACGGGTGGTGGCCCGGCGCCGGTCGCCGTGCTCGGCGAGGTCGGCCTCGACGTGGGCGCGCACGAAGTTCTGCTCGGGCGGCTCGTCGAGGTCGGCGACCAGCCGCACGGCGTCGTCGAGCATGGCCACCACGTGCGGGAAGGCGTCGCGGAAGAACCCGGAGATCCGCACGGTCACGTCGATGCGGGGGCGGCCGAGCTCCTCGAGGGGGACGACCTGCAGCTCGCGCACCCGCCGCGAGGCCTCGTCCCAGAGCGGACGGACGCCCAGCAGCGCGAGCACCTCGGCCACGTCGTCGCCGGAGGTGCGCATCGCACTGGTGCCCCACACCGACAGCCCCACCGACGTGGGGTGGGTGCCGGTGTCGTCGAGGTGGCGCTGCAGCAGCGAGTCGGCCATCGCGACGCCGGTCTGCCAGGCCAGCCTGCTGGGCACCGCACGCGGGTCGACGGTGTAGAAGTTGCGTCCGGTGGGCAGCACGTTGACCAGGCCGCGCAGCGGGGAGCCGGAGGGGCCGGCCGGCACGAAGCCGCCGTCGAGGGCGTGCAGCACCGCGTCGAGCTCGTCGGTCGTGCGCCCCAGCCGGGGCACCACCTGGTCGGCGGCGAAGGCGAGGACGCGCTGCACCTCGGGGTCGTCGTGCAGCCCGGTGACCGCCGCCGGGTCCCAGTGCGCCGCCTCCATGGCGAGCACCAGCTCGCGGGCCTGCTGCTCGGCGGCGTCGACGGCGCCGGTGGCCTCGTGGCCCTCCTTGAGCCCGAGCGCGACCCGCAGGCCGGGCACCGCCGCCGACTCCCCGCCCCACACCTGCGAGGCGCGCAGGATCGCCAGCACCAGGTTGACCCGGGCCTCCCCGTCGGGCGCCTGGCCGAGCACGTGCAGGCCGTCGCGGATCTGGGCGTCCTTGATCTCGCAGAGCCAGCCGTCGACGTGCAGCAGGAAGTCGTCGAACTCGGTGTCGTCCGGCCTGTCGTCGAGCCCGAGGTCGCGGTGCATCTCGGCGGCGTGCATGAGCTGCCAGATCTCGCCGCGCACCGCCGGCAGCTTGGCGGGATCCATCGCCGCGATGTTGGCGTGCTCGTCGAGCAGCTGCTCGAGCCGGGCGATGTCGCCGTAGGTCTCGGCGCGCGCCATCGGCGGGACCAGGTGGTCGACGATGGTGGCGTGCGCGCGCCGCTTGGCCTGCGCGCCCTCCCCCGGGTCGTTGACCAGGAACGGGTAGACCAGCGGCAGGCTGCCGATCGCGGCGTCGGTGGCGCAGGAGGCCGACAGCGCCGCGTTCTTGCCCGGCAGCCACTCCATCGACCCGTGCTTGCCCAGGTGCACGACCGCGTGGGCGCCGAACCCGCCGGACTCCTCGGGCGCCTCGAGCCAGCGGTAGGCGGCCAGGTAGTGGTGGCTGGGGGCCAGGTCGGGGTCGTGGTAGATCGCGACCGGGTTCTCCCCGAAGCCGCGCGGCGGCTGGATCAGCAGCACCACGTTGCCGGCGGTGATGGTGGCCAGCACGATCTCGCCGGCCTCGTTGGTGAACAGGGTGCCCGGCGCGGCGCCCCATGCGTCGACGACCTGCGCGCGCAGGTCGGCGGGCAGGTCGGCGGTCCACGCGGCGTACTGCTCGGCGGTGATCCGCACGTGCGCGTCGCTGAGCTGGGCGTGGGTCAGCCACTCCTCGTCCTGCCCGCCCGCCGCGATCAGGGCGTGGATCAGCGCGTCGCCCGCCTCGGTGTCGTCGTCGAGCTCGAGGCCCGGCACTCGGCCGGGCGCGCCGAGGTCGTAGCCGGCCTCCCGCATCCGGCGCAGCAGCCGGATCGTCGAGACCGGGGTGTCCAGCCCGACGGCGTTGCCGACCCGGGAGTGCTTGGTCGGGTAGGCCGAGAGCATCAGCGCGACCTTGCGCTGCGCGGGCGGCGTACGCCGCAGCCGGGCGTGGTTGACCGCGGTGCGGGCCACCCGGGCGCAGCGCTCGGGGTCGGCGACGTAGCGCGGCAGCCCGTCGGCGTCGACCTCCTTGAAGGAGAACGGCACGGTGATGATGCGCCCGTCGAACTCGGGGATCGCGATCTGGGTGGCCGAGTCGAGGGGGGTGACCCCGTCGTCGCTGTCCTCCCACTCGGCGCGGCTGCTGGTCAGGCACAGGCCCTGGAGCACCGGGATGTCGAGGGCCGCCATCCGCTCCACGTCCCACGCCTCGTCGTGCTCGCCGGCGCTCGCCGAGGCAGGAGTGCTGCCGCCGGCGGCGAGCACGGTGACCACGAGCGCGTCGAGGGTGCCCAGCGCGTCGTAGAGCGCGTCGGGGGCGGCGCGCAGCGAGCCCGCGAAGACCGGGACGCCGACGGCGAGACCGGTCGCGTCGACCGCGTCGGCCAGCGCGTGCGCGAAGGCGGTGTTGCCGCTGGCCTCGTGGGCCCGGTAGTAGAGGACGCCCACCCGCGGCAGGTCGCTGTCGACGTGCGGGCGCGCCCAGCCCCACTGCGGCAGCGCGACCGGCGGCTCGAAGCCCTCGCCGGTCAGCAGCACCGTGTCGGAGAGGAAGGCGTGCAGCTGGGCCAGGTTCGCCGGCCCGCCCTCGGCGAGGTAGCGGTGCGCCTCGGCAGCCACGCCCATCGGCACCGAGGAGAGCTCCATCAGCTCGGCGCTGGGCTGCTGCTCGCCGCCCAGCAACACGGTCGGCATCCCCGTGACAGCGATCCGGGCGAAGCCCGAGCACAGGTCCTGCGGCGAGCCCAGCACGCGCCCGACGACGAGGTCGCAGCCCTCGATCGTCTCGGCCATGGACTGGTGGCCGGGCCGCGCCGGGTTGGCCACGACGTAGTCGACGCCGCTGGCCCGGGCGGAGAGCAGGTCGGTGTCGGAGGTGGAGAGCAGCGCGATGCGCGCGCGTCGGTTCATCGTGTTTCTCCTCGGGGTTCTCGCCCCTGGTCGGCGGAGGTCCCGTGGCCAGTGTCTGGCTACGCCCGCTGCTCTCGCAGCGGGCTCACAGTGGCGGAACCGCCCCGGACTTCGGCATCGCTGCCGGCACCGGGTTCCTGGTCACCACGAGACGTGTGCGGCCACCCTAGTCGCCCCGGGCCCCGCGCCGGCGCGGCAGCCGCTGCTCGGTCAGCGGGCGGTCGTGGAGCAGGTGCTCGCCGACCAGGCGCGCCGCCAGGGCCTCGTCGACGCCGGCGTACCAGACGTCGTCGGGCTGCACCGCCACCACGGGCGCGTGGTTGCAGGGGAACAGGCACCCGGTCTGGGTGACCAGCACCTCGTCGTCGCCCAGGCCCTGCTCGACCAGGGCGCGGGCCAGGGCCGTCGCGGTCGTCTCGGCGCCCCGTGCGGTGCAGCGCGGGCCCCGGCACACCAGCACCTGGTGGCGGTGGCCCGGCAGGTCGTCCCACGCCGCGGAGGTCAGCCCGGCCTCCCGGCCGGTGAGCGGGCGGACGGCGCGGGCCAGCACGGTTGCCAGCTCGCCGTCGTGGCGCAGCAGGTCGGCGGCCACGGTGATGTCCGGGGCCTCGGGATGCTGCACCGGCTGCTGCCCCTCCTGCTCGCGCCGCCAGTGCGCGGCGACGCGGCGCAGCCAGGACGCGCCGGGACCGGTGGCGCCCAGGCGCACCCCGACGAGCACCACGCGCTCGGCGCCGAGGTCGGCCAGGCGGGTCAGCTCGCGTGCGAGCGACGGATCGCCGACCTGCAGGAAGGCCACGGTCGCGGCGCGGTCGCCGGCCAGGTCGGCGACCCGCCGGGGCTGGGCGGCCTCGTGCGCCGACATGCCCACCAGCACCAGCCGCTCGCGGTCGTCACCGGCCGCCGGGCTCACCGGGTCGCCTCCCTCACCGGGCGGGCCGCGAGCACGCCGTTCCAGCGCACGTGCGGTGCCGTGCGCCGTGGGTGCGTCTCGACGTCGACGTCGACGCCGTAGACGTCGGCGACCAGGGCGGGGGTGAGCACGCGAGCCACCGGGCCGGCCGCGGCCACCCGGCCCTCGCGCAGCACGACGACGTCGTCGCAGTAGGCCGCCGCCATCTCGAGGTCGTGCAGCGCGGCCAGGGTGGTCAGTCCGCGCTCGCGCACCCGCTCGAGGAAGTCGAGCTGGTGACGCAGGTCGAGATGGTTGGTCGGCTCGTCGAGCAGCAGCACGGCGGGCTCCTGGGCCAGGGCACGGGCCAGCTGGGTGCGCTGCCGCTCCCCGCCCGAGAGGCGGTCCCAGCCGCGGTCGGCGAGGTGGTCGACGCTGACCAGGCGCATCGCCTGCTCCACCGCCCGGGCGTCCTGGCCGTCCAGGGACCCGGCGCCCCAGCGCGAGCGGTGCGGCGTCCGCCCGAGCGCGACGACCTGCTGCACGCTCAGCGCCAGGGTGGTCTCCGCGTGCTGCTCGACGAGCGCGAGGCGCCGGGCCCGCAGCCGGGCGGGCATCCGGTGCACGTCGGCGCCGTCGAGGTGCACCGCGCCGGCACCGGGCCGTCGCAGCCCCGCGACGACGTGCAGCAGCGACGTCTTCCCCGACCCGTTGGGCCCCAGCAGGCCGGTGACCCGGCCCGGGCGGCAGACCAGGTCGACACCGGCGAGGACCGGCTGCGCGCGACCCGCCACCCGCAGCCCGACGTCGCCCGCCTCGAGCACCGCGGGGCTCACGACGCCACCCGCCCGCGACGCAGCAGGTGGGCGAAGAACGGCGCCCCCACCAGTGCGGTCACGACGCCGATCGGGATCTCCTGGCCCTGCACCAGCGAGCGGGCCAGTGTGTCGGCCCAGACCAGCAGCACGGCGCCCAGCAGCGCCGCGAGCGGGAGCAGCAGCCGGTGCTGGGGGCCGGTCAGGAAGCGCACCACGTGGGGGACGACCAGCCCCACGAAGCCGATCGCGCCCGAGAAGGCGACCAGGCAGGCGGTGACCAGGGCGGTGAGCACCATCAGCACCCAGCGCAGCCGCTCGACCTCGATGCCCAGCGAGCGTGCCGACGCCTCGCCGAAGGCCAGGGCGTCGAGCTGGCCCGCCATGGCCACGAACGCCACCGTCGAGAGCACCGCCACCGCCGCCACGGCCAGGGCGCTGCCCCAGCGCAGCCCGGCCACCGACCCGAGGGTCCAGGTCAGCACCCGCCGTGCGGCGTCGGCGTCACCGGCCAGGATCACCACCATCGAGGTGTAGGCGCCGCACACCTGGGCCGTGGCGACCCCCGCCAGGACCGTGCGCCCCGGCGAGAGGCTGCCGCCGCGACCGGCCGCCAGCACCAGCACCAGCACCAGCGCGCCCAGCGCGCCGGCGAAGCCGGCCGCGGCGACGGCGGTCGAGCCGGCCAGCCCGGCGACCGAGACGCCGAGCACGATCACCGTGACCGCACCGACCGCCGCCCCGCTGGAGATCCCGAGCAGGTAGGGGTCGGCCAGGTCGTTGCGGGTCAGCGCCTGCAGCACCGCGCCGCAGCAGGCCAGCGCCGCCCCCACTGCCGCCGCGCCCAGCACCCGCGGCATCCGCAGCTGCCACACGATCTGGTCGTCCAGCAGCCGCACGTCGAGGCCCGGGGCGCCCAGCCGTCGCGCCACCACGTCGACGACGGTCGACAGCGGCACCGGGACCGCCCCGATGCCCAGCGCCGCGGCCATGCTCGCCACCAGGACGGCGGCCGCGAGCAGCAGCACGAGCGTCGTGGGGAGGGCCGGCCGGCCCCGCCTCACGAGGCGTCCAGGCCCGCCAGCTGCTGCGCCACCGACACCGCGCCGTCGACCAGGCGCACACCCGCGGTGGACTCCGAGAACGCGACGGTGACGAAGCGCTGCTCGCGCACGGCCCGCAGCCCGCCGAGCACCGGGTCGGCCTCGAGGTAGGCGACCTTCTCGGCGGCGCTCGACCACGAGGCGTCGGCCAGCACGACCACGTCGGGATCGGCCTCGACGACCTTCTCCCAGCTCGCCTCGACCCAGCTGCCGGGCTGGTCGGCGAAGACGTTGGTCGCCCCCACCGCGTCGAGCACCAGCTGGGGGCCGCCGGCGCCCGCACCGACGTACGGCGTCTTGTCGCCGGAGTCGTACCAGAGCACGGCGAGGCCGGCGCCGGCCCGCTCGGCCTCGAGCGCGGCCAGCTGCTGCTCCTGCTCGGCGCGCAGCCGCGCGGCGCGCGCCGGCACCCCGAACGCCGCCGCGACGGCGTCGACCTCCTCCCACACCGCCGCGAAGGACGCGTCGGGGCGCTGGTCGGCGTCGTCGCAGCCGAAGGGCGAGAGGTAGGCGTGGGTGCCCGAGCTCTCGAGCTCGGCCCGGCTGCCGGCGGCGCCCGCGTCGAAGGCGCTGGCGTAGGCGCCGTAGACCAGGTCGGGCTCGACCGCGAGGAGCTCCTCGCGCGTGGGGTACTCCGGCGACAGCACCCGCACACCGGCGTAGGCCGCCGCCCAGCGCCGGGGCACCCGGTCGTCGAGGTAGGCGGTGCCGACGAGCCGGTCCTCGACGCCCAGCGCGAGGGCGACCTCGGTGGCGCCCTGGTTCATCGTCACGGCGCGCTCGGCGGGGCGCTCGAGCGTGCTGGTGTGGCCGCAGCTGCTGATCTCGACCGGGAAGCCGGCGGCCTCGGCGGTGCTCGCGCCGGCCCGCGGCTCGGGCGCGCCGGCGCAGCCGGAGGCCACCAGGACGAGCGCGAGCGCCGCCGGGGCCGCCAGGGGCCGCAGGGATCGCGGGCCGCGCCGGGGGTGGGTGGACGTGGACCGGTAGGGCCTCATGGTTTCTCCTCGGGGTTCTCGCCCCTTGCTCGACGGAGGTCCCGTGGCCAGTGTCTGGCTACGCCCGCGGTGCTGCTGCGGGCTCACAGTGGCGGAACCGCCCCGGACTTGCGCCGGGTTCCTGGTCACCACGAGACGTGTGTGCCGCAGCGTAGCCCCGGCGCGCCTAGGCTCGCAGCGGCAGGTCCGACCGCTGGTCACCCTGCCGCCCGTCCCCCCACGAGTCCCATGAGGAGAGAGTCTTGATCTTCATCACCGCCCGCTTCCGCGTCCGGCCCGAGCACGCCGACGCCTGGCCCGAGATCTCGCGCGAGTTCACCGAGTCGACCCGCGCCGAGCCGGGCTGCCTGTGGTTCGACTGGGCGCGGGCGCTCGACGACAGCGACGAGTACTTCCTCACCGAGGCCTTCGCCGACGGTGACGCCGGTGCGGCCCACGTGCAGTCCGAGCACTTCCAGAAGGCGACGCGCGAGCTGCCGGCCTACCTCGTCGAGACGCCGCGCATCGTCAGCACCGAGGTCGAGGGCACCGGCTGGTCCGAGCTCGGCGAGATGCGCGTCGACTGACGGCGCGACGACCCGCGTGAGCACCCCCTTCGACCGGCTCGGCCCCGACCTGGTCACCACCGACCCCGAGGTCGTCGCGTCCTTCGCGCGCGACGAGGCGGCCCTCGGGGTGCAGGGCGGGGCGGGCGGGGCCGGGCCGCTCGCCGTGGTCAGCCCCCGCAGCACCGCCGACGTGGCGGCCGTCCTCGCGATCGCCCACGAGCACCGGGTGCCGGTGGTGGTGCGCGGCGCCGGCAGCGGCCTGTCCGGCGCCGCGGCCGCGCCCGACGGATCAGTGGTGCTCTCCACCCGGCGACTGGCGCGGGTGCTCGAGGTCGACCCGGTCGAGCGGCTGGCCGTGGTGCAGCCCGGGGTGGTCACCGCCGACCTCCGCGCGGCCGCCGCCGAGGCCGGCCTCTTCTACCCGCCCGATCCCGGCAGCGTCGCGTTCTCGACCGTCGGCGGCAACGTCGCGACGAACGCCGGCGGCATGTGCTGCGTGAAGTACGGCGTCACCGGCGACTTCGTGCTCGGCCTCGAGGTGGTGCTGGCCGACGGCACCGTGGCCCGCACCGGGCGGCGTACGGCCAAGGGCGTGGCCGGCTACGACCTCACCGCGCTGGTGGTCGGCTCCGAGGGCACCCTGGGCGTGATCACCGAGATCACCGTGCGGCTGCTGCCGGCGCCGGGCCCGGCCCGCACGCTGGTCGCGACGTTCCCCTCGCTGGGCGCGGCCGGCGCCGCGGTGGCCGCCGTGACCCGGGCCGGGCTCGACCTGTCGATGCTCGAGGTCATGGACCGCACCACCCTCGACGCGGTCGACCGGCTCACCGGGATGGGCCTGGGCGCCGACGGCACCCCGGCGGCGATGCTGCTGGCGCAGGGCGACGGCGGGTCCGCGGCCGCCGTGCTCGAGGCGATGGCGGTGCTCTGCGGCGACGCCGGCGCCGACGACGTCGTGGTCGCCGACGACGCGGTCGAGGGCGAGGCCCTGCTCGAGGCGCGCCGCCAGGCGCTGCCGGCGCTCGAGCGGCTCGGCGACTGGATCCTCGACGACGTGTGCGTGCCCCGCGGACGGGTCGTCGACCTGCTCGAGGGGATCGAGCGGGTCGCCGCCGCCCAGGCGCTGACCATCGGGGTCTTCGGGCACGCCGGCGACGGCAACATGCACCCGACGATCGTCCACGACGCCGCCGACCCGGCCTCGGTGGCGGCCGCGGCCCGCGCGTTCGACGCGATCACCTCGCTGGCCCTCGACCTCGGCGGCACCATCACCGGCGAGCACGGCGTGGGCCGGCTCAAGCGCGACTGGCTGGCCCGCGAGCTCGACCCCGGGGCGATGGCGATGTCGCGGGCGGTCAAGGCGGCGCTGGACCCGCGAGGCATCCTCAACCCCGGGTGCGTCCTGGAGCCCTGAGGGCCTCCCAGCGCCGGCGCCAGTCACGGGCGAGGTCCCCGCCCTCCACGCTCTCGCGCTCGCAGGACACCAGCCGGTCGCGGGTGTCGGCGAGGCACTCGTCGCGCCCCGCACCGCCGTGCAGCAGGTCCCTGCTCTCGTCGACGCCCCACAGCTGGTCCCGCCCGCCGCGGCCGCGCACCTCGTCACGCCCGGGGCCGGGCACCAGGAGGTTGGGGCCACCGTCACCGACGAGCAGGTCGTCGTGGGTCGTCCCCACCGCCCCCTCGACAGCCCGGATGCGCACCACGCGCTTGCGCACCCAGCGGTCCAGGACGCGGGCGCGCCCCGCCCCGAGGTCGACCCGCACCCGGGCCCGCGACCCCGTGGCGACCAGCGCGTCCTGTCCGGCGCCGCCGTGCACGAGGCGGGTGAAGGCCGAGAAGCCCAGCAGGTCGTCGCCGCCACCGCCGCGCACGACGTCGTCACCGCGGCTGCGGCCCACCACGTCGTCGCCCGGACCGGCCAGGATCCTCTCGGTGACCGGGGTGGTGGTGATCACGTCGTCGCCCGCGCCGGCCCGCACCACGCGGGGGCCGCCCAGGCTGACGTCGTCGTGGGCGGTGAGCGTGACCTCCTCCACCCCCGTCACCTCCACACCGCCGGGGAAGCGGTCGGGCGGGTCGTGCACGGCGACCTGCACCCCCTCGGACATGGCCGACAGGTCGACCCTGTCGTAGCCCTTGCCGCCCAGCGCGTAGGCCGCCTCCTGGGACACCGTGACCAGGTCGTCGCCGCCACGTCTCTTGGCGCCTCCCCGCACGAGGTGGAACACGTCGTCGTGGCTGGAGCCGGTGAACCCGCGCGGCGCACCGTGGTCGCCGAAGCCGACCAACCGGTCGCGGCCCCAGCCCGTCACCACCCCGGCCGCCTGGTCGACGACGACGCCGCGCGGCGCGCCCGCGTAGTCGACGCGCCCGCCGCCGGCCAGCACGTCGTCGCCGCCCCGGGGCGCCAAGATCCCCCCGAAGTGGGTGCTGAGGCGGTTCGGTCCGTCGTCGCCGACCAGGGTGCCGCCGTCCCACGCCGTCAGGTCCTCGATGCCGCTGAGCCGGTCGTGGCCGGAGTCGCCCCGGGCCAGCCCGGTGCGCAGGTCGGCCGCGACCCGCCGCCAGCTGCCCCTGCTCTCCAGGTCGCGGTGCGCGAACGTCGCTACGTCTCGCCCCGGTCCACCGCGCAGCTCGTCGTCACCGAGGCTGCCGTCGATCTCGTCGTCCCCGCCGCCACCGACCAGCACCTCGTCGCCCCGCGAGCCGAGCACCAGGTCGTCGAAGTCGGTGCCGCGCAGCTCCTCGATCCCGTAGACCTCCGTGTCACCGTGCCCGCGCACCAGCCACCGGTCGAGGTGGGCCCGCACCGGCGCGGGGTCGTCGGCGTGGTCCAGCCGGTCCTGACCGGGTCCGGCCAGGACGAGGTCGCGACCCGCGCTGGCACGCACGTGGTCGTCGCCGGCGCCCGCGCAGATCACGTCGTCCCCCGGAGTGCCGGCCAGGTCGTCGTCGCCGTCGGTGCCGGTGATCGTGCAGCGCGGGTCCGGCTGCCAGTCCACGATCTCGTACGAACCAGTGAGCAGCGGACCGGGCTCGCTGCGTCCCGTGTCGACCTCGACCACCCGCCGGCCCCCGTAGGTCCGCACCAGCACCCGCTCGCCGCTGGGGGCCCACACGAGGGAACCGGGCGGCCCGGGCACGGGCCGGGGCTCGGCGGCCGGGCCGCCGGCGGAGTCGAGGTCGACCACCAGCAGCTCGTCCTGCGTGGAGAGCAGCAGCCGTTCCCCCGTCGGGGACCAGGCGAGGTCCTGCGGTGCCTCGTCGAGCTCAGCCAACACCGTGGTCGCGCCAGTCGCGCGGTCCACGGCCACCACCTCGAAGCCCCACCTCGGGGTCGCGTCCGCACCTCGCGAGTAGGAGCGCAGGACACCCAGGCGCGAGCCGTCGGGCGAGGAGGTCAGGCCCCCGGTCCCTCCCACGAACGAGTGCACCAGGCGGGCGACGCCGGAGTCGACGGCGACCTCCCACAGCTCGCTGCCCGCGCCGGTGCGCACCAGCACCGCCGCGTGCTGGGACCCGGCCCAGACCATCTCGTCGACGAAGCGGTCGGGCACCCGCACCGGCCGGCGCTCACCGGTCACGACGTCCACCGCCATCGCGTCCTGGTCTCCGGGGGCCGCGTGGTCGAGCGCCAGCACCCGTCGGCGGTCAGGGGACCAGTCCACGGCCTCCAGCGAGGTGTAGGCGAGGTCGGCGGGGTCGGCGGCGTAGAGCGGGGTGCGCGCGTCGTCGGAGTCCGTGGCCCGCGCCTGGACGGTGCCGCCCGACCACGACCCGGCGAGCAGGGTCCCGCCCTCCGACTCCCAGCTGTACGCCGCGTCGGCGGCCCGGGCAGGGGGCGCCGTCGACGGCCCGACCGGCAGCGGCACGACCAGTGTGAGGGCCACTGCCAGGGCCGCCAGCAGCCCCGGCACGACCAGCCGGCGGGCCACGCCGAGCGGGACGGGGGACGCGACCCTGCGCGGGGCGGGACGGGGACGAGGACGCACGGCAGCTCCAGAGGTCGAGGACCGTCAGGTTAAGGGAGCGCCACGACGACGAAGACCCCCGGCTCAGCGCTCTCGCGCTGTGCCGGGGGTCTGTCCTCGTTGTGGAGCTGAGGGGACTCGAACCCCTGACCCTCTGCATGCCATGCAGATGCGCTACCAGCTGCGCCACAGCCCCAGTCCGTCTGCCTCCCCGTTGCCGGTGAGCGACCTGCGGAACATTAGCCGACGGCTCCGACGATGTGAAATCCGGGGTCAGGAGACGGTGCGGTTGTACGCCTCGAGGCGCAGCCGACCGTCGCCCGCGTGCTCGCGGAAGACCACCCAGCCGCAGTTGACCAGCCCCTGGAGGCTGGCGAACTGCGTCTCGGGCCAGCCCAGGAGGGCGCCGGTGGCGACCCGGATGGCGGCGCCGTGGGAGACCGCCAGCGCGGTCCCGCCCTCGGGCGTCGCGCGCAGCAGCTCGCCGAGCGCCTCGCTCATCCGCAGGCCGACCTCGGCGGCCTTCTCGGCGCCCGGCACCACGTCGTACTCGCCGGCCCGGAACGCCGCGAACTCCTCGGCGTCGAGCGTGCGGTAGTCCTCGTGGGTGAGACCCTGGCGCTCGCCGAGGTGGAACTCGCGCAGCCGGGCGTCGTACGCCGCCCACGCGGGCTCGCGGCCCAGCTCGCGCAGCACCGGGGCGACGGTGGCCCGGGCCCGGGCCAGGTCGGAGCACCACACGACGTCGGGACGCAGCGCGGCCACGACCGGCGCGGTGCGCGCGGCCTGCTCGCGCCCGGTGTCGTCGAGGTCGACGTCGAGCTGGCCCTGGATCCGCTTCTCGCGGTTGGAGGCGGTCTGGCCGTGCCGGAGCAGGACCAGGGTGCGGCTCACGCCGGGTCGCGCGGAGCGCTGGGGCCCGTGGCGTCGGCCGGCAGGGCGATCACCGGGCAGTCGCGCCAGAGCCGCTCGAGGGCGTAGAACTCGCGCTCCTCCTCGTGCTGGACGTGCACGACGATCTCGCCGTAGTCGATGAGGACCCAGCGCCCGTCGCGCTCGCCCTCGCGGCGGATCGGCTTGGCGCCGACCTCGCGCAGCTTGTCCTCGACCTCGTCGACGATCGCCTTGACCTGGCGGTCGTTGGAGGCGGAGACGAGGAGGAAGGCGTCGGTGATGGCCAGCTGCTCGCTCACGTCGTAGGCGAGGAGGTCCTGGCCGAGCTTGTCGCCGGCTGCGCGCGCGGCGGCGTGCACCAGCTCGATGGCGTGGTCGGTGGCGGTCATGTGGCTCCGGTGTCGGTGGATGGTGTCTCGGTGGCGGGGTAGAGCTCGTGCTTGGCGATGTACTGCACGACGCCGTCGGGCACGAGGTACCACACCGGCTCCCCGCGCTGGGTCCGCGCACGGCAGTCGGTCGAGGAGATCGCCAGCGCAGGGATCTCCACCATCGTGACACGGTCGGCGGGGATCGCCCGCAACGTCTCCTCGTCCATCTCGTACCCGGGACGGGTGCAGCCCACGAACTGGGCCAGGTCGAAGAGCTCGTCGGCGTCGCGCCAGGTGAAGATCTCGGCGAGCGCGTCGGCGCCGGTGATGAAGTAGAGGTCGGCCTCGGGCAGCCGCTCGCGCAGGTCGCGCAGGGTGTCGATGGTGTAGGTGCGACCGCTGCGGTCGATGTCGACGCGGCTGACGTTGAAGCGCGGGTTGGCCGCGGTCGCGATCACCGTCATCAGGTAGCGGTGCTCGGCGGTGGTGACCTCGCGGTCGGCCTTCTGCCAGGGGTCGCCGGTGGGCACGAAGACGACCTCGTCGAGGTCGAACCACGCCTGGACCTCCGAGGCCGCCACGAGGTGCCCGTGGTGGATGGGGTCGAAGGTGCCGCCCATGACGCCGACCCGGCGCCGACGCGTCATGAGCCGAGGCTCAGCTGTGCTCGCGGCCGTTGCCGAAGCCCAGCAGCGCAGCCAGCAGGCCGAGCATGATCACCAGGACCAGCAGGCCGATGCCGTAGGACAGCACGTGGCTGACCTCGTGCTCGGCCTCGGAGGCCAGGACGACGGTGCTCTGCAGGATCTGGGCAGCGGTCATGGCGCAAGACTACCGCCGGGCCGGCACCCGGCCGGCACCGCCTCAGCGCACGTGGCCGTCGCCGGTGACGACGTACTTGGTCGAGGTCATCTCGGGCAGCCCCATCGGCCCCCGCGCGTGCAGCTTCTGGGTGCTGATCCCGATCTCGGCACCGAAGCCGAGCTCGCCGCCGTCGGTGAAGCGGGTGCTGGCGTTGACCAGCACCGCCGCGGAGTCGACCGCGGCCACGAAGCGGCGCGCGGCCGACTGGTCCTCGGTGAGGATCGCCTCGCTGTGGGCGCTGGAGTGGCGGCGCACGTGGTCGATGGCCGCGTCGATCGAGCCGACGACGCCCACCGCCAGGTCGAGCGTGAGGTACTCGGTGTCCCAGTCGTCGTCGGTGGCCGGCACCACGCCCGGCAGCGCCGCGGTGGTGGGGTCCCCGTGGACGGTGACCCCGGCATCCTGCAGCGCGGCCACGACCCGGGGCAGGAAGGTGTCGGCGAGGTCGGCGTGCACCAGCAGCGTCTCGGCGGCGTTGCACACGCTGGGGCGGTGGGTCTTGGCGTTGAGCACCACGGCCAGGGCCTTGTCGAGGTCGGCGGCCCGGTCGACGTAGACGTGGCAGTTGCCGACCCCGGTCTCGATCACCGGCACCGTCGACCCCTCGACGACGCTGCGGATCAGCCCCGCTCCCCCGCGCGGGATCAGCACGTCGACGCGGCCCCGGGCGCGCATCAGCGTGGTCACGCTCTCGCGCGAGTCGGCCGGCACCAGCTGCACCACGTCGGGGTCGAGGCCGGCCCCGGCCGCCGCGTCGCGCAGCACCTCGACGATCGCCGCGTTGCTCGCCGCGGCGCTCGAGGAGCCGCGCAGCAGCACGGCGTTGCCCGACTTCAGGCAGATGCCGGCGGCGTCGGCGGTGACGTTGGGCCTGGCCTCGTAGACCATCGCCACCACCCCGAACGGCACCCGCACCTGGCGCATCTCCAGCCCGTTGGCCAGGGTGCCGCCGCGCACCACCTCCCCCACCGGGTCGGGCAGGCCCGCGACGTCGCGCAGCCCCTGGGCCATCGCCTCGAGCCGCTCGGTGCTCAGCCGCAGCCGGTCGACGATGCCCTCGGGCGTGCCGTCCTGCTCGGCGCGGCGCACGTCGTCGGCGTTGGCCTCGAGCACCTGCCCGGCCCGCTCGAGCAGCGCGTCGGCCATGGCGTGCAGCGCGGCGTCCTTGGTGGCGCGGGTGGCCTGCGCGAGGCCGTGGCTGGCCGCGCGGGCGCGGTCGGCCAGGAGGAGCACGGGGTCGGTGCTGGCGTCGGTGCTGGCGTCGGTCATGGCGCGATCGTAGACGTGGCGGGGTGGCCCGCCGGGCGCCCTCCTAGGCTGCGGACATGCGCATCGTGCTGCTCGGCGACAGCCACCTCGACCGGGTCCGCCGCGACCTGCACCGCCTGGCTCCGGAGCCCGGCGACGAGGTGGTCAACGCCGCCGTCGGCGGCTCCTTCGCCTTCGAGCTGCTGGGCCAGGCCCACGGCGTGCACCTGCGGCCCGAGGACGCCGTGGTCGTCTCCGTCGGCACCAACGACGCCGCGCCGTGGAAGGCCGTGCCGCCCTACGACTTCGAGGCCAACCTGCGCGAGCTGCTCGACCACCTCGTCGAGCTGGGCACGCCGCGCCTGGGCCGCCTGGTCTACCTCACCCCGCCCGGGGTCGACGAGGCGCGGCTCGGCGGGCCCGGCGACCGCACCGGCGCCGTCGTGGCGTCGTACGCCGCCATCGGCGCCCGGCTCGCCACCGAGGCGGGTGGCCGCGTCGTCGACGCCCTGGGCCTGCTCGCCCCGCTCGGCGCGGCGGCGTACCTCGACGACGGCGTGCACCTGACCGGCGCCGCCTACGACCTCCTGCTCCCCGCCCTCGCCGACGCCCTGCGCTGACGCTCCTCCACGGGCGGGGCCCCGGCGGGACGTCATACGGGCGGGACGTCCGTCGCTGCGGAAGGTATGACGTCGTGCGGCCGGAGACGCCGAAGGGCCCCGACCACGTCGTGGTCGGGGCCCTCGGTGAGGTGAGCCGGGGCTCAGCCCTTGCGCTGGTTGATCTTCTCGGTGGCGGCGGGCAGGACCTCCTTGAGGTCACCCACGACGCCGAAGTCCACGAGCTCGAAGATCGGGGCCTCCTCGTCCTTGTTGACCGCCACGATCGTCTTCGAGGTCTGCATGCCGGCGCGGTGCTGGATCGCACCGGAGATGCCGTTGGCCACGTAGAGCTGCGGGGAGACGGTCTTGCCGGTCTGGCCGACCTGGAAGGAGTGCGGCATCCAGCCCGAGTCGACCGCGGCGCGCGAGGCGCCCACGGCGGCGCCCAGCGCGTCGGCCAGGCCCTCGATCGGGGCGAAGTCGCCGCCGGTGCCACGGCCGCCGGAGACCACGATCGCGGCCTCGGTCAGCTCGGGGCGACCCGAGGCCTTGCGCGGCTGGGCGGCCACGATCTGGGCCTTCTTGGCCGAGTCGGAGATCGTCGCCGCGAACTCCTCGACGGTGCCGGCACCGGCCTCCTCCACCGGGGAGGTGGAGTTGGGCTTGACCGTGATGATCGGGGTGCCGTGGGTGACCTTGGCCTTGACGGTGAAGTTGCCGGCGAAGACCGACTGGGTGGTCACGCCACCCTCCTCGACGTCGACGGCGTCGGTGATCAGGCCCGAGCCGGTCTTGATCGCCAGGCGGGCCGCCACCTCCTTGCCCTCGTAGCCGGAGACCAGCAGCACCGCGGCGGGGCTGCTCTTCTCCACCAGCTGGGCCAGCGCCTCGGCCTTGGGGGCCACCAGGTAGCCCTTGATCTCGGCGTCGTCGACCACGTAGATCTTCTCGGCGCCGAAGGACTTCAGCTTCTCGGCCGCGGCCGCGGCCACGTCGGAGCCGCCGAAGACGACCGCGGCGGGCTCGCCGAGCCGCTTGGCCAGGGCGAGGAGCTCGAAGGTGGGCTTGCGGATCGCGCCGTCGACGTGGTCGACGACAACCAGGACTTCAGACATGTCGGTCGCTCCTCAGATGAACTTCTTGGAGGCGAGGAAGCCGGTGAGCGCCTCGGCGCCCGAGCCGTCCTCGTCGGTGACGATCTCGCCGGCGGTGCGCGGCGGGCGGGCGGCGGTCTCCTCGACCTGCGACCACGCCACGGACAGGCCGACCTGGTCGGCCTCGACGCCGATGTCGGACAGCGCCCAGGTCTCCATCGGCTTCTTCTTGGCCGCCATGATCCCCTTGAAGGAGGGGTAGCGGGCCTCGCCGGTCTGGTCGGTGACCGAGAGCACCAGCGGCATGCTGGCGCCGATCACCTCGGTGGCGGTGTCGGAGTCGCGCTTGATGCGCACCTGGTCGCCCTGCGACTCGATGACCGAGGCGAAGGTGACCTGGGGCAGGTCGAGGCGCTCGGCGAGCATGGCCGGGATGACCGAGCCGGAGGCGTCGGTCGAGGCCATGCCGCACATGACGAGGTCGACCGGCTTCTCGGCGCCGGCCTTCTCGATGGCCTTGGCCAGCACCAGCGAGGTGGCGACGTAGTCGGAGCCGGCGATGGCCTCGTCGGAGACGTGGATGCCCTTGTCGGCACCCATCTGCAGCGCCTTGCGCACGGCGTCGACAGCCTTCTCGGGGCCCACGCACAGCGCGGTCACCTCGGTGTCGTCGCCGGCCTTCTCCTTGAGCTGCAGCGCCTGCTCGACGGCGTACTCGTCGAGCTCGGACAGCAGGCCGTCGACGCCCACGCGGTCGACGGTGTTGTCCGACTCGAACTGGCGGTCGGCGGTGGCATCGGGCACGTACTTCACACAGACAACAATGTTCATGGGATCTGGCCCGGTCAGGGCCCCTCCTGTGCACTCGGTGGTCTCGGCGAGGTTACCCGTGAGTTGCAGTGCGGCGGTACACCGTCCGCGGTTGGGTATCTCACATGCATGACAGCGGTGCTGTCACGGTCGTACGGGGTGGAACGGGGTGGTCAGGGCTTGATGACGCGCTCGAGGAGCCGGCCCACCACGAGGTAGGCGACCGCGCCGAGGCCCCAGTTGAACAGGGCGTTCTTGGTCTCGGCGTTGGATCCGTCGAACTCGCGGATGCCGTTCTCGCGGGAGAAGACCCCCAGGTCGACGCCGTCGGCGAGGTCGAGGACGGCGGAGACCAGGGCGTTGTCACGGTTGGCGTCGATCGCGATCAGGAGCGCGCCGACGGCCAGCACCAGCGCCAGCAGCACGAAGACGGTCCAGACCAGCGTGCCGACCCGCGAGCGCAGCGCGGCCACGCTCATCGACGAGCCGCCCCGCTTCGCCGGCGCCGCGGCCGCGGCGCTCTCCTTGCCGGCGCCCTTCTCGGTGCTCTCGTCGGAGCCCTTCTCGGTGCGCTTGCCCAGCCTGCCCAGTGCCACGTGCGTCTCCTTCGAAGGGGGGAGCGACGAGCCGGCTCAGCTACCCGTGAACTGAGCCTTGCCCGGTCCGTTCTCGACGAAGGATGACATACCGATGGTCCGGTCCTCGGTGGCGAACAACGAGGCGAACTGCATCCGCTCGATCTCCAGGCCCGTGTCGAGGTCGACCTCGAGGCCCCGGTCGATGCTCTCCTTGGCCGCGCGCACGGCGTACGTCGCCGCCCCGGCGAACTGGCGCGCCCAGGCGGTGGCCTCCTCCAGCACGCTCTCGTCGGGCACCACCTTGTCGACCAGCCCGATCGCCAGCGCCTCGTCGGCCTTCACGAAGCGACCGGTGAAGATGATGTCCTTGGCCTTGCTCGGGCCCACCAGCCGTGAGAGCCGCTGGGTGCCGCCGGCGCCGGGGATGATGCCCAGCAGCACCTCGGGCTGGCCCATCACGGTGCGCTCCCCCGCGACCCGGATGTCGGCGGCCAGCGCGAGCTCGCAGCCGCCGCCCAGCGCGTAGCCGTTGACCGCGGCGACGACCGGCTTGGGGATGCGCGCCACGGCGGTGACGGCGGCCTGCAACGGGCCGGAGCGCTTGATCATGTCGGTGTGCGACATCTCGGCCATCTCCTTGACGTCGTTGCCGGCGGCGAAGACCCGCTCGCCACCGGTCAGCACGACGGCCTTGACGTCGTCGCGCTCGGTGACCTCGGCGGCGACCGCGACCAGCTCCTCCTGGACCTGGATGGAGATGGCGTTCATCTTCGGGCGGTCCAGGCGGATGGTGGCGACCCCGTCGGCCACCTCGAGACGCACGAACTCGGCTTGATCGGCCACGGGCACAACCTCTCTGGTCGGTAAAGATCGACGGCGTGCGCAGGGCGCACCCGGGCATCGTGCCACTGGCGCGCACCGGCCTGGGAGACTGGTGCGTGTGACTCCTTCGACGTGGACCCACCTCGGCCAGACCGCACAGGTCTGGCCCGGGCGCAACTGGCCCCTGGGGGCCACCTGGTCGGCGGAGTCGACGAACTTCGCCGTCTACGCCCCGGCGGCCACCGAGGTGTGGCTGTGCCTGTTCGAGGAGGGCCCCGACGGCGGCGAGCTCGAGGTGCGCCACCAGCTGACCGAGCAGTCGCTGGGCATCTGGCACGGCGCGCTGCCCGGGGTGCGCCCCGGCACGCCGTACGGCTATCGCGTCGACGGGCCGTGGGACCCCGCCGAGGGGCTGCGCTTCAACCCCGCCAAGCTGCTGCTGGACCCCTACGCGCTGGCCGCGACCGGTGACCTGGTGCCCGGTCAGGCCGCGTTCGCGCACGTGTGGGGGCGCACCGACGTGCGCGACGACCACGACTCGGCCGGGCACGTGCCGCGCGGCGTGGTCGTCGACCCGGCCTTCTCCGACTCCCCCGAGGGCCCCTTCGACTGGGAGGGCGACACCCCGATGCGCCGCCGCTGGCGCGACACGGTGATCTACGAGGCGCACGTCAAGGGCCTCACCGCCCTGCACGACCGGGTGCCCGAGCACCTGCGCGGCACGTACGCCGGGCTCGCCCACCCGGCGGTGACCGACTACCTGCGCGACCTCGGGGTGACGGCCGTCGAGCTGCTGCCGGTGCACCAGTTCGTCTCCGAGCCGTCGCTGACCGAGCGCGGCACCACCAACTACTGGGGCTACAACTCGATCGGCTACTTCGCCCCGCACGCGGCGTACTCGAGCTCGGGCGAGCGCGGCCAGCAGGTGCGCGAGTTCAAGGAGATGGTGCGCGCGCTGCACCGCGCCGGGCTCGAGGTGATCCTCGACGTCGTCTACAACCACACCGCCGAGGCGGGCCCGCTCGGCCCGACGCTGAGCTTCCGCGGCCTCGACGACCGCGGCTTCTACAAGCGCGTGGCCCCGACGCTCGACCCGCTCACCGGCGAGAGCGCCTTCGACGACACCTACTGGGACGTCACGGGCTGCGGCAACACCGTCGACTCCAACAACCCGCTGGCGCTGCGGCTGATCCTCGACTCGCTGCGCTACTGGGTCACCGAGATGCACGTCGACGGCTTCCGCTTCGACCTGATGTCGGCGCTGACCCGCACCGGCTACGACGTCGACATGAACTCCGACCTGCTGGTGGCCATCGGCCAGGACCCGGTGCTGCGCCACGTCAAGCTGATCGCCGAGCCGTGGGACGCCTCGATGGACGGCTACCTGGTGGGCGGCATGCCCCCGCCGTGGGTGGAGTGGAACGACCAGTACCGCGACGAGATCCGCGACTTCTGGCGCAACCACAACCAGGGCACGCATGCGGTGGCGACCCGGCTGGCCGGCTCCTCCGACCTGTACGCCGACGACGGCCGCTCGGCGTACGCCTCGATCAACTTCGTCACCGCCCACGACGGCTTCACGCTGCGCGACCTGGTCAGCTACGAGCACAAGCACAACGAGGCCAACGGCGAGCGCAACCGCGACGGCACCGACAACAACCGCTCGTGGAACCACGGCGTCGAGGGCGAGACCGACGACCCGGCGATGCTGGCGGTGCGCCGGCGCCAGGCCGCCAACATCATGGCCACGCTGTGCCTGTCGAACGGCGTGCCGATGATCACCGCCGGCGACGAGCGGGGCCGCACCCAGCGCGGCAACAACAACGCCTACTGCCAGGACAACGAGATCTCGTACGTCGACTGGCGCCCCGACGACGCGTGGCTCGACGTCTACGAGGTGACGCGCGCGGCCCTCGCCCTGCGCCGCGAGCACCCCGCCCTGCGCCAGCGGCACTGGTTCGAGGGCCGACCCACCATCCGCGGTGGGCCCAAGGACCTCGCGTGGCTGCACCCGAGCGGGCGCGAGATGTCACCGGAGGACTGGCACGACCCCGAGCTGCGCACCGTCGGCATGTTCGTCTCCGGCCAGCCGCTGCGCGCCCCCGGGCCGCGCGGCGAGCAGCAGGTCGACGCGTCGTTCATGATCTGGTTCGGCTCGGGCTGGCTGCCCCAGCGGGTCTCGCTGCCCGAGAACGACTGGGTCCAGCGCGGCGAGGTCGTGCTCTCCACCGACCCCCGCCTCGCGGTGGGCACCGTGGTCGAGGCCGGTGGCGAGCTCACCGTGGGCCGGCGCAGCGTCGTGGTGCTCTGCAGCACCACGACCTGAGCCGGCACCCTCACACGGGCAGCGCGACGACCCCGAGCTCGGCGTCGGAGGCCAGCAGCGGGTGCTGCGGCAGCACCCGCACCGTGTAGCCGAACGCGCCGGCGTGGCTCAGCGCCACGTCGCCGTCGAAGCGGAACCGGCCGCCGCCGTAGGTCTCGGCGAGCACCAGCTCGGCCCGGTGGGAGTCGATGATGGCGTCCTCGGCGTCGGCGCGGCCGTGCACCAGCTGCACCGTCACGTCGGCGGGGTCCAGCTCGCCCAGCGACACGAACGCCCGGGTCGAGAGCACCGCGCCGACCTCCGGCGAGTCGCCCACCCCGCTGCTCTCGACGTGCTCGACGCGCACCGCGGGCCACGCCCCCAGCACCCGGCGCTTCCAGGCGGCCAGGTCGACGGCGCCCGCGTAGTCGCTGTTGAGCTCGCGGGCGTGGCCGGTGGCCGGGGCGTAGAGCTCGCGCACGTAGTCGCGCACCATCCGGGTCGCCAGCACCTTGGGCCCCAGCGAGCGCAGCGTGTGGCGCAGCATCTCGACCCACCCGGTCGGCACGCCGGCGTCGTCGACGTCGTAGAAGCGCGGGGCGACCTGGTTCTCGAGGAGGTCGTAGAGCGCGGTGGCCTCGAGGTCGTCGCGGCGGTCGGGGTCGTCGAGCCCGTCGGCCGAGGGGATCGCCCAGCCGTTGCCGCCGTCGTACCACTCGTCCCACCAGCCGTCGAGGATGGAGAGGTTGAGCCCGCCGTTGAGGGCCGCCTTCATGCCCGAGGTGCCGCACGCCTCGTAGGGGCGCAGCGGGTTGTTGAGCCACACGTCGCAGCCCGGGTAGAGCGGCTGTGCCATCGCGATGTCGTAGTTGGGCAGGAAGACGATCCGGTGGCGCACCTCGGGGTCGTCGGCGAAGCGCACCATCTCCTGGATCAGCCGCTTGCCGCCGTCGTCGGCGGGGTGGGACTTGCCGGCGATCACCAGCTGCACGGGCCGCTCGGGGTCGAGCAGCAGCCGCTTGAGGCGGGCGGGGTCGCGCAGCATCAGCGTCAGCCGCTTGTACGACGGCACCCGCCGCGCGAAGCCGATGGTCAGCACGTCGGGGTCGAGCGCGGAGTCGATCCAGCCGAGCTCGGCGGGCGCGGCGCCCCGCTCGACCCACGAGCGGGACAGGCGGGCGCGGGCGTCGTCGACCAGGCGCTGGCGCAGCTCGCGCTTGACCGCCCAGATCCGGCCGGCGTCGACCTCGTCGGCGGCGGCCAGGAACGCGCCGGCGTCGTCGGAGTCCGGGTCGACGCCCTCGGCCAGGCCGAAGACCTCGCGGGCCACCCAGGTCGGGGCGTGCACGCCGTTGGTGATCGAGGTGATCGGCACCTCGGCCTCGTCGAAGGCCGGCCACAGGCCGCGGAACATCCCGCGGGAGACGTGGCCGTGCAGCTCGGAGACGCCGTTGGCGCGCTGGGCCAGGCGGAAGCCCATCACCGCCATGTTGAAGACCGCGCCGTCGCCACCGTCGTAGTCCTCGGCGCCGAGCGCCAGGATGCGCTCCAGGGGGACTCCCGGGGTCGCGCCGCCCTCGCTGAAGTACTGCTCGACCAGGGTGCGCTCGAAGCGGTCGATGCCCGCGGGCACCGGGGTGTGGGTGGTGAAGACGGTCGAGGCGCGCCCGATCTCGAGCGCGGTGTCGAAGTCGAGACCGGGGCCGTCGGCGGCCGCGGTCAGCTCGCGGATGCGCTCCAGGCCCAGGAAGCCCGCGTGGCCCTCGTTGGTGTGGAAGACCTCGGGCTCGGGGTGGCCGGTCAGGCGCGAGAAGACCCGCAGCGCGCGCACGCCACCGACGCCGAGCAGCAGCTCCTGGCGCAGACGGTGCTCGGAGGTGCCGCCGTACAGGCGGTCGGTGACGTCGACGTAGTGCTCGGGGTTGCCCTCGACCTCGGTGTCGAGCATCAGCAGCGGCACCCGCCCGACCGAGGCGACCCAGATGCGGGCGACCAGGTCGGGCCCGCCCGGCATCGCGATGGCGATCGTGGCCGGCGTGCCGTTCTCCTCGCGCAGCAGCGAGATCGGCAGCTCGTCGGGGTCCAGGACGGGGTAGGTCTCCTGCTGCCAGCCCTCGCGCGAGAGCGACTGGCGGAAGTAGCCGTGGCGGTAGAGCAGCCCGACGCCGATGATCGGCACGCCCAGGTCGCTGGCGGCCTTGAGGTGGTCGCCGGCCAGGATGCCCAGGCCGCCGGAGTACTGCGGCAGCACCGCGGTGATGCCGAACTCGGGCGAGAAGTAGCCGATGGCGCGCGGGGCGGCGCCGCCGGCCGGGCCGGCGAGGGTGCCGGCGGCGGTGCGCTGCTGGTACCACCGCTCCCCCTCGACGTAGGCCGCCAGGTCGGCGCGGGCGGCGTCGAGCCGGGCCACGAACGCCTCGTCGGCGGCCAGCTCCTCGAGCCGGTCGGCACCCACGGAGGCCAGCAGCCGCACCGGGTCGTGGCCGGTGGACTCCCACAGCGCGGCGTCGACGGTGGCGAAGACGTCCTGGGTCGGGGGGTGCCACGACCAGCGCAGGTTGCCCGCGAGCTCGCTGAGGGCGCCCAGGCGGGCGGGGAGGACAGGGCGGACGGTGAATCGTCGGATGGCGCGCACCCGCTGACGCTAGCGGCTGTGTGGAACGATCCAAAAGGCTTCAGAAGATTTCTTTGAGGTCACGAACCTGTCACATAGTCAGGTTTTAGGCCGTTTCGGCGGCCGGGCGCATAACCGCTCACGGCGCCCGCCGTTGAGAGGCCATGACCCTTGACCCCGTGCGCAGCCGCCGCCGCAGGACGGCGGCGCTGGCCCTGGTGACCGCCACCCTGGTCCCCGGCCTCGCGCAGCTCCCCGCCCTCGCCACCAGCACCGCCGCCGCTCCCGCGCCCCTCGGCGCCGACGACGTCACCACGCTCGCCGACTCGGTGCCCGGCCTCTCCGACCTCGATGCGCGCGGCAGCGTGCTGCCGAGCCTGGCCCAGCGCCGGGTCGCCGAGGACCTGGGCGCGATCAGCCTGCGCTGGAACGACTTCGGCACCCCCGCCTCGATCCTGCCGACCGGCGGCGTGCTCGCGAAGGCGGCCTTCCCCGGCGCCGGCGCCGCGAACGCCGAGAAGTCCGCCCGCGCCTGGCTCGAGGCCAACGCCGCGGTCTTCGGGCTCGACGCCTCGCAGATGCGGGGCCTCGAGCTGGTCAACGCCCAGGAGCTCGCCGCCTACGACGGCGCCCCGCACCCCGGGTACGCCGTGCTGCTGCGCCAGCGCTTCGGCGACCTGACCCCCGCCCTGGGCTCGATGGTCACCGTGGGCGTCGCCCGCGGCGAGATCGCCTACGTCTCCTCCTCGCTGGTGCGCGCCGAGGCCGACCTCGACGCCTCGTCGGCCACGCTGAGCCCGCTGCAGGGCTGGCTGGCCGCGGCCCGCAACGTCGGTCGCGACCTGGGCGCCGGCACGGTGGGCGACATCGTCAGCAGCGTCACCGACGACTGGACAATGCTCACGGTGCCGGGCTTCGCCCAGCCCCAGCAGGTCCGCCTGCGGGCGTTGGCCAAGGCCGACGGCTCGGTGCGCCCGGTCCTGGAGGCCAACGTGGTCGACAGCGGCGCCGGGGAGGCCTTCGCCTACACGCTGCTGGTCGACGCGGTGAGCGGCGAGGTGTTGCACCGCGAGAACAAGGTCGAGCACGACCAGGTCAACGACGTCTTCACCGGCGCCTTCACCGGCGACCAGTGCGGGCCCGTGCACGACTTCGAGCTGGCCGACGACAAGACCCGCACCATCAACGCGCTGGGCCTGAGCACGCCGGCCGACGACATCACCGTCAAGATCTTCGGTCCCGGCAAGGAGCTGCTCCTGACCCAGGACCTGCTCACCAGCCCCGAGCTGGCGACGTACTCCTCGGACGATCTGGCAGCCGGCATCTACGGCGTCCAGGTCTGCCCCTTCGACTCCGCCTCCGCGGTGAGCGGCACCTACTCGCTGCTGCTGACGACCAGCGACCAGGGCGCGCCCTCCACCGGCGGCGAGCTGTTCTCGCCGAGGTGGCGCTACTTCACCGCGAACCCGTCGATGAGCTCGGTCGACGACGAGTCGACCCCCAGGAACTCGGTGATCGGCTGCTGGGTCGCCGGGCCCGGCTGCACGCTGCCCTCCGGCCCGTTCAAGAACGTCGCCTCGACCTACCCCTGGGACGCGCTGGACGCCACCGGCGCCACCACCGCGACCACGGTCGGCAACAACGCCAACACCCACGAGGCGTGGGCCAGCCCCCTGACCCCCGGCGGGCTGTTCCAGGCCCCGGTCTCCCCCACCCGGGAGTACACGGGCGAGTTCACCGACGCGTGGAACAACTCCAAGTGCGACCCGGCGCAGCTGGTCCCCGGCGGCAACGACATCGAGTTCTCGACGCAGAACCTCTTCGTCTCCCACAACCGGATGCACGACTACAGCTACTACCTGGGCTTCACCGAGTCGAACTACAACCTGCAGCTCGAGAACTTCGGGCGCGGCGGGGTCGAGGGCGACCAGGAGGTCGGCAACGTGCAGGCCGGCGCCCTCAGCGGCGGCCAGCCCACGTACCTGGGTCGTGACAACGCCAACCAGATCACCCTGCAGGACGGCGTGCCGGGCATCACCAACCAGTACCTCTTCCAGCCGATCGCCGGCGCCTTCTACGCCCCGTGCACCGACGGCGGGCTCGACATGGGCATCGTGGGACACGAGTACACCCACGCCATCAGCAACCGGATGGTCGCCGGGCCCGACGAGGGCCTGACCTCCGCCCAGGGCGGCGCGATGGGCGAGTCGTGGGGCGACCTGGTCGCCGCGGAGTACCAGTTCAGCCACGGCTACGACAACGGCGGCAACATCTGGGCCGTCGGCGTCTACGCCACCGGCAACAAGCGCACCGCCATCCGCGACTACGCCATCAACCGCAACCCGCTGAACTTCAGCAACGTCGGCTTCGACACGACCGGCCAGCAGGTGCACGCCGACGGCGAGATCTGGAGCGGCACCCAGTGGTCGGTGCGACAGGCGCTGGTCAAGAAGCACGACCGCCGGTTCCCGTACGCCGACGAGGGCCTGCAGCTGCGGTGCGCCCAGGCCACCGACGACGCCAGCCCGCTGGCCCCGCAGGTCTGCCCCGGCAACCGCCGCTGGGTGCAGCTGATGTTCGACGCCTTCCTGCTCCAGCAGGGCGCCACCTCGATGCTCGACGCCCGCGACGCGATGCTCGCCGCCGACCGGATGCGCTTCGGCGGCGAGGACGTCAAGCTGATGTGGAAGGCCTTCGCACAGCGCGGCATGGGCAAGGACGCCTCCACCCCCGACGCCGACTCCGAGCACGTCAAGGGCGGCTTCGCCTCCCCCAAGCAGCGCAACGGCAAGGTCACCTTCAAGGCCTCGCGCGGCGCCGGCAAGATCTACGTGGGCGACTACCAGGCCCGGGTGACCCCCGTGGCCGACACCTCGCCGAAGACGAAGCTCGACGCCACCGTCCAGATGGTCCCCGGCAGGTACCGGATGCTCTACACCTCCGGCAAGGGCGGCTTCAAGCGGTTCACCCTGCGCGTCAAGGCCGGCCAGAGCAGGACGGTGCGCCTGACCAAGCAGAAGAACCTGGCCGCGGCCGCCAACGGCGCGACGGTCATCGACGCGACCGAGGGCTCGCTCAACACCGCCCACCTCATCGACGGCAAGGAGGCGACCAACTGGGGCGCGGTCACCGAGACCAACGTCGACGAGTCGAAGCCGTTCGTCTCCGTCGACCTGGCCAAGGGCACGCACACGATCCGTCGGGTGCAGGTCAGCGCGCTGCTGACCCCCGCCCCCGCCACGGACGAGACGATCCCGCTCGCCACCGACGAGGACCCGGCCTCCGGCTCGCGCTTCACCGCGCTGCGCCGCTTCGCCATCGAGGTCTGCACCAGCGGCTGCGACTCGGCCAAGGCGTCGTGGAAGCGGATCTTCACCTCGAAGGCCAACGCCTTCCCGGCCGGTCGTCCCCGCCCCGTCGCGCCCGACCAGACGCTGCGCTCCTTCAAGGTGCCGGCCAGCCGCGCCGCCGCGGTGCGCCTGGTGACCCTGGAGAACCAGTGCACCGGCACCCCGGGCTACGCCGGTGAGCAGGACAACGACCCGCTCAACGACACCGACTGCGCCACGGCCTCCGACCGCGGCACGATCGTGCACGCCTCCGAGCTGCAGGTCTACGCCCGCTGACCCACCCGCACCACGCACCACCGCCGTTGGTCGAGCAGCGAGGGCCGAAGGCTCGGGCGACGCCGAGACCCCGCAACCACCCGGCGTACGACGAGTGGGCAGCTCACCGGGTCTCGGCGACGCTCGTCGCTGGCGCTCCTCACTGCTCGACCAACGGAGGTTGATGACCTCTCCCCGGCGTACGGCGAGCGCGGCCCTCACCGGGTCTCAGCGACGCTCCTCGCTGGCGCTCGTCACTGCTCGACCAACGAGGGGCGGAGGCCTCTCACCCTGGTGGCGGCTTGCAGGTGGGGGCGCTGGCCGGAAGGGTGGAGCCCATGGTCGGACGCATCCCTGTCATGGACGTCAGCCCGCTGGTCGACCTCGGTCGCCAGCCGGCGAAGGCGACCGTCGGTGAACCCTTTCCCGTCGCCGCCACCGTGTTCCGCGAGGGCCACGACAAGCTGTCGGCCGAGGTGGTGCTGACCGGGCCCGACGGCCGACGCGCCGCGCCGGTGCGGATGGAGAAGCTCCCGGACCCTCCCGACCGCTACCGCGCCTGGGTGACCCCCGACGCCGAGGGCGCCTGGACCTTCGAGGTGCAGGCCTGGTCGGACCCGTTGGCCACCTGGCAGCACGACGCGGGGCTGAAGATCCCCGCCGGGGTCGACGTGGAGCTGATGTTCACCGAGGGCCGGCTGCTGCTCGAGCGGGTGCTGGCCGACCTGCCGGCCACCGACCCCGGTCGCGAGGTGCTGCGACCCGCGATCACCGCTGCGCAGGACACCGAGCGTCCCGCCGAGGCCCGGCTGGCGGCGCTGCAGGACCCCGCGCTGCTCGAGGTGCTGCACGCCCACCCGATCCGCGAGCTGGTCAGCGTCGAGGGCCCGTTCCCGGCGTACGCCGACCGCGAGCGCGCGCTCTTCGGCAGCTGGTACGAGTTCTTCCCGCGCTCGGAGGGCGCGACCCGCGACGAGGCCACCGGCAAGGTCACCAGCGGCACCCTGCGCACCGCCGCGAAGCGGCTCGACGCGGTGGCCGAGATGGGCTTCGACGTCATCTACCTGCCGCCGATCCACCCGATCGGCGAGGTCAACCGCAAGGGCCCCAACAACACCCTGACCCCCGGCCCCGACGACACCGGCTCCCCGTGGGCGATCGGGTCGAAGGACGGCGGCCACGACGCCATCCACCCCGACCTGGGCGACTTCGACGACTTCGACGCGTTCGTCGCGCGCGCCGGCGAGCTGGGCCTGGAGGTCGCGCTCGACCTGGCCCTGCAGGCCGCGCCCGACCACCCGTGGGTCACCGAGCACCCCGACTTCTTCACCACCCGCGCCGACGGCTCGATCGCCTACGCCGAGAACCCGCCGAAGAAGTACCAGGACATCTACCCGATCAACTTCGACAACGACCCCGAGGGCATCCGCCGCGAGGTGCTGCGCATCGTGCGGCTGTGGATGTCGCACGGCGTGCGGATCTTCCGGGTCGACAACCCGCACACCAAGCCGGTGGCGTTCTGGGAGTGGCTGCTCGAGGAGGTGCGCCGCACCGATCCCGACGTGATCTTCCTGGCCGAGGCCTTCACCCGCCCGGCGATGATGCGCGGCCTCGGCGCGGTCGGCTACCACCAGAGCTACACCTACTTCACGTGGCGCACGGCCAAGTGGGAGCTCGAGGAGTACCTCACCGAGCTCGCCACCGAGACCGACCACATGATGCGACCCAACTTCTTCGTCAACACCCCCGACATCCTGCACTCCTACCTGCAGTACGGCGGCCCCGCGGCGTTCAAGATCCGCGCGGTCCTGGCGGCCACCGGCTCGCCCACCTGGGGCGTGTACGCCGGCTACGAGCTGTTCGAGCACGTGGCGGTCAAGCCGGGCAGCGAGGAGTACCTGGACTCGGAGAAGTACCAGGTCCGGGTGCGCGACTGGGAGGGCGCCGAGGCTGAGGGCCGCACCCTCGCGCCGTACCTGACCCGGCTCAACCACCTGCGCCGCCAGCACCGCGCGCTGCAGCTGCTGCGCACCGTGGTGGTCCACCACAGCGACGACGAGAACGTGCTGGTCTTCAGCAAGCAGGCGGTGGCCGGCGACCCCAGCAGCGACACTGTGATCGTCGTGGTCAACCTCGACCCGCACGCCACCCGTGAGACCACCGTGCACATCGACCTGCCCAGCCTGGGCATGGACTGGGGCGACTCCTACGTCGTCCACGACGAGATCTCCGGCGAGGCCTGGAGCTGGAGCCAGCACAACTACGTACGACTCGACCCCCACCACGAACCCGCTCACGTGCTGAGCGTCAGGAGGACCGCGTGAACGACGCCCAGCCCGGCCAGGGCGCCCAGGTCACCCACCTCGACGGGCCGCCCCTGGGCGACGACCCGGTCGTCGACGGCCACACCGACTCCGGCGTCGACGCGGACCACGCCGCCCACGCGACGCCCGACTGGTTCAAGTCGGCGGTCTTCTACGAGGTCCTGGTCCGCTCCTTCCGCGACTCCAACGGCGACGGCACCGGCGACTTCAAGGGCCTGGTCGAGAAGCTCGACTACCTGGAGTGGCTCGGCGTCGACTGCCTGTGGGTGCCGCCGTTCTTCCCCAGCCCGCTGCGCGACGGCGGGTACGACGTGGCCGACTACACCGGGGTGCTCCCGGCCATCGGCACGATGGAGGACTTCCACTACTTCCTCGACGCCGCCCACGACCGCGGCATCCGCGTGATCATCGACTTCGTCATGAACCACACCAGCGACCAGCACCCGTGGTTCCAGGCCAGCCGCTCCGACCCCGACGGCCCGTACGGCGACTTCTACGTCTGGTCCGACACCGACGAGCTCTACCAGGACGCGCGGATCATCTTCGTCGACACCGAGCCGTCGAACTGGACCTGGGACCCGGTGCGCCAGCAGTACTACTGGCACCGGTTCTTCCACCACCAGCCCGACCTGAACTTCGACAACCCCGCTGTGCACGACGCGATGATCGAGGCGATGAAGGTCTGGCTCGACATGGGCCTCGACGGCTTCCGGCTCGACGCGGTGCCCTACCTCTACGAGCGCCCCGGCACCGACGGCGAGAACCTGCCCGAGACCCACGACTTCCTCAGGAAGGTGCGCCGCATCGTCGACGAGGAGTACCCCGGGCGGGTGCTGCTCTGCGAGGCCAACCAGTGGCCGCAGGACGTCGTGGAGTACTTCGGCGACTTCGAGTCCGGCGGCGACGAGTGCCACATGGCCTTCCACTTCCCGGTCATGCCGCGCATCTTCATGGCGGTGCGCCGCGAGTCGCGCTACCCGATCTCGGAGATCCTCGAGCAGACCCCGGCGATCCCGCACAACTGCCAGTGGGGCATCTTCCTGCGCAACCACGACGAGCTGACGCTCGAGATGGTCACCGACGAGGACCGCGACTACATGTGGTCGGAGTACGCCAAGGACCCGCGGATGAAGGCCAACATCGGCATCCGCCGGCGCCTGGCCCCGCTGCTCGACAACGACACCAACCAGATCGAGCTGTTCAACGCGCTGCTGCTGAGCCTGCCCGGCTCCCCCGTCCTCTACTACGGCGACGAGATCGGGATGGGCGACAACATCTGGCTGGGCGACCGCGACGGGGTCCGCACCCCGATGCAGTGGACCTCCGACCGCAACGCGGGCTTCTCCTCGGCCAACCCCGGCCGGCTCGACCTGCCGGTGGTCCAGGACGCGATCTACGGCTACGAGTCGGTCAACGTCGAGGCGCAGATGGAGAACCCCTCCTCGCTGCTGCACTGGACCCGCCGGATGCTGCAGGCCCGCCGCCACCACCCGGCGTTCGGGCTCGGGGAGTTCCACGACCTCGGCGGCTCGAACTCCACGGTGCTCTCCTACGTACGCACCCACACCGACGAGGACGGCCACGAGGACGTCATCCTCTGCGTCAACAACCTCTCGCGGTTCCCGCAGCCGGTCGAGCTCGACCTGCGGCGCTTCGAGGGCCGGCGCCCGATCGAGATCATCGGCGGCGTGCCGTTCCCCGAGATCGGCGAGCTGCCCTACCTGCTCACCCTGGCCGGCTACGGCTTCTACTGGTTCCGGCTGACCACGCCCGAGCACCACGAGGAGGGCCAGCTGCTGTGAACGACCAGACGACCGACCCGATGGACGCCCCGATGGACGCCCCGACGAGCACCCCCGACCCCGAGGTCTTCGTCGACTACCTGGGCCGCACCCGCTGGTTCGGCGGCAAGGGCCGGCCCTTCGCCGTCACCGGCGTACGCCGCGTGGGCACGGTGCCCGGCTCGGTGCCGGGCGGTCCCGTGGTGCTGCTGTGCCTGGCCGAGGTGACCTACGACGACGTGGGTGACGACGCCGACGACAAGGTCGAGCACTACCAGGTGCCGCTGGCGCTCTACCCCGAGCCGCAGCAGCGGCTCGAGCACGCGCTGGTCGCCACCTGGGACGACCCGGGTGCCGGGCGGGTGCACGGCTACGACGCGCTGCACGACCGCGAGGCGATGGCCTGCTGGCTGCGCTCCTTCGACCGCGCGGGCGGTGAGCCGGGCGGCAACCTGGTCGACGAGGCCAGCTCGCTGGCCTTCCACCGGCTGCCGGGCCACGACCTCGACCTGGAGTCGCACTCGACGCTGTTCTCGGGCGAGCAGTCGAACTCGTCGGTGGCCTTCGGCGAGGACGCCCTGATGAAGGTCTTCCGCAAGGTCACGCCGGGGGTCAACCCCGACGTGCAGGTCCACGAGGTGCTGAGCCGGGTCGGCTCCCCCGACGTGGCCGCGCTCTACGGCTGGCTCGACTGGGTCGACCCCGAGCAGCGGGCCGGCGACCGGCACGACGCCGACGACCCGGCCGACACCGGCGGCGGGGTGATGCAGCTGGCGATGCTCCAGCAGTTCCTGCGCACCGCCTCCGACGGCTGGGACCTGGCGCTGTCCAGCGTGCGCGACCTGTTCCGCCAGCCCGAGCTGCACGCCTCCGAGGCCGGCGGCGACTTCGCCGGCGAGGCGACCCGGCTCGGGCGCACCCTGCGCGAGGTGCACCTGCTGATGGCCGAGCACTTCCCCACAGCGACGGTGCGGGGCGCCGACCTGGCCGACACCATGGCCGGGCGGCTGCCCGCTGCCCTTGCGGCCGCGCCGGGCCTCGAGGAGCACCGCGCGTCGCTCGAGGCGCTCTTCGCCCGGGTCCGCGAGCTCGGCGAGGTGCCGGTGACCCGCATCCACGGCGACCTGCACCTGGGCCAGACCCTGCGCACCGCGCTGGGCTGGAAGGTCGTCGACTTCGAGGGCGAGCCCGCCAAGCCGCTCGCCGAGCGGCTGCTGCCCGACTCCCCCTGGCGCGACGTCGCCGGGATGCTGCGCTCCTTCGACTACGCCCCGCGCGTGGTCGAGCGCACCTGGGCCGAGGACGACCCCGACGGCGCCGACGTCCGCGCCCTCAAGGCCGCCGAGTGGGCCAACCGCAGCAAGAACCACTTCCTGTACGCCTACGCCGACGGCGACATCGGCGACGAGCAGCGGACCCTGCTCGACGCCTACGTCGCCGACAAGGCCGTCTACGAGACCGTCTACGAGACCCGCAACCGGCCGACCTGGGTGGACATCCCGCTCCAGGCCGTCGCCGAGATCGGAGCACCATGACCCCGCAGCAGCCCGTCCAGACCACCCCGAAGCCGGTCGACCGCGCCGAGCTCGACCAGCTCGTGCGCGGCGAGCACGGCCACCCGCACGCCGTCCTCGGCCCGCACCCGCACCAGGGCGCGGTCACCGTGCGCGTGCTGCGCCCGCTGGCCTCCTCGGTCACCGTGTGCGGCGAGTGGGGCGAGACGCCGCTCGACCACGAGCACGAGGGCGTGTGGGTCGGCGTGCTGCCGGTCGCCGAGGTGCCGGCGTACTCGCTGTCGGTCAGCTACGAGGGCGAGCCGTGGGACTCCGACGACCCCTACCGGTTCCTGCCCACGCTGGGCGAGATGGACCTGCACCTGATCAACGAGGGCCGCCACGAGCAGCTGTGGACCGTCCTCGGCGCCCACGTGCACCACTACGACGCAGCCGGCGGGACCGTCTCCGGCACCTCGTTCGCGGTGTGGGCGCCCTCCGCGCGCGGGGTGCGGGTCAAGGCCGACTTCAACTCCTGGGACGGGCGCGAGCACCCGATGCGCCAGCTCGGCACCTCGGGGGTCTGGGAGCTGTTCGTGCCCGAGGCCGGGACCGGGACGTCGTACAAGTTCGCGGTGCTGGGCCCCGACGGGCAGTGGCGCGACAAGGCCGACCCGATGGCCTCCTGGGCGGAGAAGCCGGCCAGCACCGCCTCGCGCGTCTTCGAGTCCTCCTACACCTGGGGCGACGAGGAGTGGATGGCCGCGCGGGCCGACAAGGCCGCGGTGCAGGCGCCGATGAGCGTCTACGAGGTGCACCTGGCCTCGTGGAAGAAGAACTACGACCAGTCGATGTGGTCGTGGGAGCAGATGGCCGAGGACCTGGTCGCCTACGTCGTCGACCTCGGCTTCACCCACGTCGAGATGATGCCGGTGATGCAGCACCCCTTCGGCGGCTCGTGGGGCTACCACGTGACGTCGTACTTCGCCCCCGACGCCCGCTTCGGCGACCCCGACGGCTTCCGGCTGCTCGTCGACCGGCTGCACCAGGCCGGCGTCGGCGTCATCCTCGACTGGGTGCCCGGCCACTTCGCCACCGACGAGTGGGCGCTGGCCCGCTTCGACGGCACCCCCCTCTACGAGGACCCCAACCCGCAGCGCGGCTGGCACAAGGAGTGGGGCAGCCACATCTTCAACTTCGGGCGCCGCGAGGTGCGCAACTTCCTCTACGCCAACGCCATCTACTGGTGCGAGGAGTTCCACGCCGACGGTCTGCGCGTCGACGGCGTGGCCTCGATGCTCTACCTCGACTACTCGCGCGAGGAGGGCGAGTGGACCCCCAACATCCACGGCGGGCGCGAGAACCTCGAGGCCGTGCAGTTCCTGCAGGAGATGAACGCCACCGTCTACCGGCGGGTGCCCGGCGTGGTCACCATCGCCGAGGAGTCGACGTCGTGGCCGGGTGTGACCCGCCCGACCGAGCACGACGGGCTGGGCTTCGGGTTCAAGTGGAACATGGGCTGGATGAACGACTCGCTGGCCTACCTGGCCAACGACCCGGTGCACCGCTCCTACCACCACGGCGAGATGACCTTCTCGCTGGTCTACGCCTTCTCCGAGAACTACGTGCTGCCGATCAGCCACGACGAGGTCGTGCACGGCAAGGGCTCGCTGCTGCGCAAGATGCCGGGCGACCGCTGGCAGCAGCTGGCCAACCTGCGCGCCTACCTCGGCTTCATGTGGGCCCACCCGGGCAAGCAGCTGCTGTTCATGGGCGTCGAGCTGGGCCAGGAGTCGGAGTGGGCCGAGGCCCGCGAGCTCGACTGGTGGCTGCTCGACCACCCCGAGCACCGCGGCGTGCACAGCCTGGTGCGCGACCTCAACAGCACGTACGCCGACTCGGCGGCGCTGTGGGCGCGCGACAGCTCCCCCGAGGGCTTCATGTGGCTCGACGGCAACGACGCCGGGCGCAACACCTTCTCGTTCGTGCGCCGCGCCCCGGGCGAGCCCGACCTGGTGTGCGTCTCGAACTTCTCCGCCGTGCCGTACCACGGCTACCGGCTCGCGCTGCCGGCCACCGGCGAGTGGGACGAGGTGCTCAACACCGACGCCGAGACCTACACCGGCTCGGGGGTGGGCAACTACGGCTCGGTGACCGCGGTCGCCGGTGAGCACGCCGGCCAGCCGGCGCACGCCGACATCTCGGTGCCGCCGCTGGCCACGGTGTGGTTCCGGGCGCGGTCCTGAGCGCGCGGCTGGGCACGGGGCCGGGCGCGGGGCGGGGCTGGCAGCGGCTGGCTAGGGTGGCGGCGTGACCGACGAGCACCCCACACTCACCGACGGCACGGTCACCCTGCGGCCGGCGGCCCCGGCCGACCACCCGATGTCGCCCCACGACGATGCGGCGCTGCTGTTCTCGGTCGTCGTCGACGACGAGACCGTCGGCAGCCTCGGCGTGGTGCGCAAGGACGCCACCACCGTCTGGCTCGAGGGTGGCCTCGACGACGCCCACCGGGGCCACGGCTACGCCACCCGTGCCCTGCGGGTGCTGGTCGACTGGTCGCTGACCGCCGAGCACGAGGGCGGGCTGGGAGCCACCCGCGTCGAGTCGCGCATCCCCGTCGACGCCGAGGGCGCCCTGCGCGCCGCGACCCGGGCGGGGCTGCGCCGCGAGGGCGTCGAGCGGGTGGTGCCGGGCGAGAGCACGACCGAGGGGTACGTCGTGCTGGCACGACTGGCCACCGACCCGCCGCTGAGCGACCCCGGGGCGTTCCGGGCGCTGCTCAACTCCTTCCTGCCCCGCAAGCGCGCCATCAGCCAGATGCTGGTGCGCGACCGCGACGGCCGGGTGCTGATGTGCCAGCTGACCTACAAGCAGGACTGGGACCTGCCCGGCGGCGTGGTCGAGGTCGGCGAGTCGCCGCAGCTGGCGGTGGCCCGCGAGGTCACCGAGGAGCTGGCTCTCGAGATCCCCGCCGGCCGGCTGCTGCTCACCGACTGGCTGCCCACGTGGGGCGGCTGGGACGACGCCATCTGCCTGGTCTTCGACGGGGGCGAGCACGACGCCTCGATCACCGAGCAGATCGTCGAGCAGGCCCGCGAGATCCGCAGCGCCCGCTTCTGCACCATGGACGAGGTCCACGAGCACGCGGCCGAGTTCACCGCCCGACGGGTCGCGGCCGCGCTCGCCAACCTCGACGGCGAGGCCGCGGCGTACACCGAGAGCGGCCGCAGCCACCCCTGACCCGGCCCATACTTCCCGCCGAGCCGGCCCATACTTCCCGCCGAGCCGGCCCGAACTTCCCGCTGGACGAACCGGGCCGGGTCAGTGCGAAGTTTGCGCCGGGTCAGTGCGAAGTTCGGGCCGGGTCAGCGGCGGGCGCGGTGCTGCAGCCAGCGGCGCAGGGCCAGGGCGGGAAGGCGCGAGGAGCGCCCGCGCAGCGGGACGACCACGGCGTCGAGGCGGCGCCGGTCGGGGTAGAGCAGCGTGGAGGGGCTCGAGGAGTCCTCCACCGCACCCGAGTCGATCCACCCGAGCGCCGGGTCGTCGTGGAAGTCCTCCAGCACCGCCACCTCCAGCTGCAGGCCCGGGGAGCTCGACGAGTAGGCCTCGTCGAAGGCCGTCTTGACGTGGAAGGCACCGCCGCCTCTGACCAGCACGCACAGCGAGGCGACGACCGTCTCGCCGCCGCGCAGCTCCCACAGCTGGGCGCGCCCGGCGGCGCAGGCCTCCACGAAGGTCTCGGTGAACGCCGTCCCCCGGGCCGACGAGGCCGCCACGGCCGTGCCCGCCTCGCCCTTCCAGCCACCGGCCTCGAGCTCCAGGAAGCGACCCAGCGCAGCCTGCGGGTCCACGCCGCTGCGGTCGACGAGCGACACCTCAGCACCGAGCTGGCGCTCGAGCCGTCGACGGGTGCGACCGAGCTTGCGGCGCCGCGAGGAGCTCAGCCGACCGTCGAGGTACGTCGCCTCCGCGCGGCGGTGCACCACCGGACGCTCCGTCGAGGCCAGCACCACGGCGTCGGCACGGCGGCTGAGCGCCGCATCGAGCGAGGAGCGCACCACCCCGTCGCCGGGCAGCTGCTCGAAGGAGAGCCAGCCGGTCGTGCCCGACGCCAGCCGGCCCAGCGCGCTCGCCCAGGTCGCCTCGGGGTCGGGGCTGTCGAGCAGCGGGGTCTCGAGGAAGCAGTCGTCGTGGCCCCAGGCGCGGTAGGTCGGCACCGGCACGCGGCGGTAGCCGCGCGAGCGCAGCAGCGGCAGCGCCAGCTCGAGCCGGCCGGCGCGCTCGACGACGAGCAGCTCGGCGCCGGCGCCGTCGGGCAGGTGCCGTGCGGCGGCCAGCACCGGCCCGGCCTCGACGTACGGGTTCGGCTCGACGGCGCGGGCGGCGAGGGCGTCCCACGCGTCGCGCAGCGGCGGGTCGACCTCGCGCAGCGGCACCAGGCGGGCGTGGCGGCGCGCCGGCTCAGTCATGGCTCCCCCGGCGCCGGCCCCGCTCGCGCAGTGCCGCCAGCAACGGCCCGGGGTCGCGCAGGTCGGCGTGCGGGTGCACGGCCCCCGGCGCGTGCGCCAGGGTGGAGGCCAGGTCGCGCAGGAGGCCGCCGCGCCGCTCTCGCCGGGCCCGCGACACGTCCTCGAAGAACGACTGGAACCGCACTCCCACCCGTCCGGGAGCGACCGGGGCGACGTCGTCGCCGAGCGCCGCGCGCGCCCACAGGTCGGGCAGGGGTACGCCGCTGCCGACGGCCAGCGCGAGGCTGCCGTAGAAGCGGCCGTTGAGGTCGATCAGCCGAGGCGGTCCGTCCGGCGCCGACATGAACTGCAGGTTGGCCAGGCCCCACCAACCCATCTCGTCGAGCAGCCGGCGCACCCCGTCGAGCAGCTCGGGGTCGACGGGCACGGTGACGGCGCGGCAGCTGGTGAGGCGGCTGGAGAGCCGTGGGCTCCACTGCTGCGCCGCCCCGAGCAGCCGGCCCTGCTGGTCGACCACGACGCTGAGGGCCGAGAGCCGCCCGTCGACGACCTCCTGCAGCAGCGGCCCCCCACCGGCGGCGGCCATCTGGTCGGCGACCTGCCTGGCCTCGTCGCGCCCCGCGCAGACGCGGGCCATCAGGTGCCGGGCGCTGCCGCCGGCGGCGGGGTCCCAGTGCAGCCGGGCCTTGACCACCACCGGGCCGTCGACCGACGCCAGCGAGGCGGGCGTCGCGACCTCGGTGTGCGGCACGGCCAGCCCGACGCGTCCGGCCGCCTCGACCAGGGCCAGCTTGTCGATGGCGCGCACCACGTCGGCGTGTGCGGCGTACGGCACGACGCAGCCGATCTCGTGGCGACGGGCCGAGAGCAGGAGCACCTCGATGTCGTCGGCACCGAAGACCACGTGGTAGCCGTGCTCGGCCACCAGCGCCGCGACGGTGGCGACGAACGCGTCCGGGTCGTGCTCGGGCGCCGGCACGGAGAAGTCCCGGTGCACGGCCCGGGACCGGGCCAGCTGACCGTGGGCGGAGGCCACCCCGACCTCCCAGCCGGCGGCGTGCAGCGAGCGCGCCGCGGCCAGCACGTGCACCCCGCCGCTGTGCACGACGAGGGCACGACGAGGCGCCTGGCCGGTCGCCGAGGCCCGGCCGGAGGAGTGGAGCACCGGGACATCCTGCCAGCCGGCAGCCCGCCCACCACCACCGTGGGCAGGGGGCGCAGGTGGAGATACGGGCCGGGTCAGCGCGAGATCCGGGCCGGGTCAGCGCGAGATCCGGGCCGGGTCAGCAGGTCGCGGGCCAGCATCGTGGCGCCCACCACCGCGGCGGGCATCACGACCACGGCGCCCAGCGGCACCAGGAAGCACGCCTGCGTGGCGACCCCGAAGCCCAGCACCCGGCCGGGGTGGGCGCGCAGGAGCTCGCGCCGGGCGGCGCGGTCCATCCCCCGGGCCGCCAGCGGCCGCGAGAGCAGCTCACCGGCCAGCAGCCGCCCGGAGACCACGAGGCCGACGCCGGCGCCGACGACGGCACCGACGACCGGCAGCAGCCCGACCGCGAAGACGCCCACCGCCGTCACCAGGCCCAGCAGCACCAGCACCGCCGAGTCGCCCAGCGAGCGCCAGGCCGAGGACCCCTCGTCGGGGACCGGCCCGCCCAGCATCGTCTCGGTGGCGACCCAGATCCGCTCGTAGAACGGGTCGCCGACCGTCAGCGTCACCGCGGTGAAGGTGACCGAGGTCAGCACCAGGAAGCCGACGACCACCAGCAGGGCCAGCCCCAGCCGCAGCAGCCCGCGCAGCACCTCCGCCCACCCGTCGGCGAACGGGGTCGCCCACGCCACCAGGTCGCCGAGGTTGACCAGCAGCCCCACCAGGGCCGCCAGGACCGCGAGCAGCACCAGCAGCGCCGGCACGATCCCCAGCAGCATCAGCCGCGGGCGCCGCCGCCACATGCCCAGGCCGGCGCCGACGTACGCCGCCCCGGCGAGCAGGCCCACCGGCTCAGAAGAGCGCGGAGGCGAGGTTGCCGCGCCCGCGCAGCACCCGCTCATCGTCGTTGCCGACGGCCGCGAAGAGGCCCAGCAGGTGCTCGCGCGCCTTGGTGCGGTCGTCGCCGCTGGTGCGCCGCACCAGGTCGACGAGCCGGTTGAAGGCGTCCTCGACGTGCCCGCCGGCCAGGTCGAGGTCGGCGCAGAGCGTCTGCGCCTCGACGTCGTCGGGGTCGGCCGCCGCGGCCGCGCGAGCCGCGTGGAGGTCGACGCCCTGGGTGCGCTGCATGACCTTGGCGATCGCCAGGCCGGCGACGGCCTCGGCGTCGGCGGGGTTGGCGTCGACGAGCTTCTGGTACTCCGCGACCGCGGCGTCGATGTCGCCCGACCCGAGGGCGTCCTGGGCGGCGGCGTAGCGCGGGTCGACCTGCTCGGTCTCCTCCTCGTCACCCGCCGGGGCACCCGCCCGCGGCTGGTGCCGCCCGGTCATCCCCTGCGCGGTGAGCTGCTGGACGACCTGGGTGAGCGCGCCGCGCAGCTCCTCGAGCGGCACGACGTCCTGCAGCAGCGGCGCGGGGCGGCCCTCGAGGACGGCCACGACGTAGGGCAGCGACTGCACCTGCACGGCCTGGGCGATCTGCGGGGAGGTGTCGACGTCGACGAGACCGACCAGGAAGCGGCCGTCGAACTCGTCGGCCAGGGAGGCCAGGTCGTCGGCCATCTGGCCGCTCTCGGGCAGCTGGGTGCGTGAGTAGAAGGCCAGCAGCACCGGCGCGGTCATCGACGACTCGATGGTGGTCTGGAAGTTCTGCTCGTCGACCTGCACGGCGTAGGCGCCGCTGCCGCCGGCGCCTCCCGGGGCACCACCGGCGGCGGGCGCGCCGGGCGCACCGGGCGCTCCGGGGGCGGCCGGGGGCGCCTGGGCAGGGCGCTTCAGCGCGGAGAGGTCGATCGCACCGGGACGGGAGAACGGCTGCTGCGTCATGTCCCCCATGCTAGGGATCCTCGCGCGCGTCGCGAGGACCGGTCCGGCCCATGTCTCGACGCGGGGCCCGCGAGGGCGCAGTCTCGTAGGCATGCTCCGCGTGCGGGTCCTCGGAGAGCGCAGCGCCGTCGACGACGCGACCGGCGAGGTGCTCACCCGTTCGGCGCGCTCGATCGCGCTGGTCGCCTACCTGGCGCTGCACCGGGGCACCCCCCAGCCCCGGGTCCGGATCGCCGAGGCGTTCTGGCCCGACTCGGCCCAGCAGCAGTCGCTGACCAACCTGCGCCGCGAGCTGCACCAGCTGCGGCGGCTGCCCGGCGCGGGCGAGGCCGTGGTGGTGAGCGGCACCGACCTGACGTGGACGGGCGAGGGTGACGTGGTCGTCGACCTCGTGGAGCACCTCACGGCGCGGGACCGGGCGCTCGTCCACGCGACGGACGGCCCGGGCGCCCTGCTGGAGCACGGCGAGCTCGCGCTGGCGGCGTACGGCGGCGACCTGCTGCCGGGCCTGTACGACGAGTGGGTGCTCGCCCAGCGCGCGAGCCTGGTCGAGGGCGCCCGCGAGCTGTGCGGCGCGCTGGCCGTGGCCGCGGGGGCCGCGCAGCGCTGGGACCTGGCCGTGCGCGCGGCCCGCCGCCGGGTCGCGCTGGACCCCCTCGACGAGACGGCGCACCGCGACCTGATGCGCCTGCAGGCCGCGCAGGGCGACCGGGCCGGGGCGCTGAGCACCTACCACCGCTGCGCCGACGTGCTCGAGGAGCAGCTGGGGGTGGCGCCCGACCCGGCCACCCGCGAGCTGCGCGACACCCTCGTGAGCGGGGACCGGGGGTCGACACCGCAGACGGTGCCCCGCTCGGCCGGGTCCCCGGCGCCGGCGGGGCCGGCGCCGGTGGGACCGGTGGGACCGGTGGGCCTGGTCGGCCGCGACCAGGAGCTGGCCTGGCTCGAGCGGGCCCTCGACGACGTCGAGCGCGGCGGCGTGCGCACCGTGCTGGTCAGTGGCGAGCCCGGGGTCGGCAAGACCCGGCTGGTCGCCGAGCTGGCCCACCGTGCCACCGCCGACGGCGCCTGCGTGGCGCTCGCCCAGTGCTACGCGGGTCTCGACCCGATGCCCCTGGCACCGGTCGTGCAGTGGCTCGGCGAGCCCGCGCTGGAGCGGTGGCTCGAGGCGCTGCCCGCCCGCTGGCGCGACGAGGTCGACCGGCTGCTGCCCGGCGGGGGCGCGGCCGCCGGGGGCGACACCCGCGGCGTGGTCGACACCTGGCGTCGCCACCACTTCTTCCGTGGCCTCGCCGAGGCCCTGCGACCACCCGGACGAGCGGTGGTGCTGGTCCTGGAGAACGCGCAGTGGTGCGACCTGGAGACCCTCGACCTGCTGGGGTTCCTGCGCAGCCTCGAGCCCCACTGGCCGCTCCTGCTGGTGCTCACCGCGCGCAGCGGCGACCCGACGGCCGACCGCGCCCTCGACGGGTGGGTACGCCGCGCCCGCGCGGTGGCCCCCCTGCGCGAGCTGGCGCTGCGGCCGCTGCCCCCCGCCGCCAGCGCCGACCTGCTGCGCCAGCTCTGCCCGCAGGCCGGCGACGAGCAGGCCCGGCTGCTCCACGACGTCACCGGGGGCTTCCCGCTCCACCTGGTCGAGGCGGTGCGCCGGGACCCGGGGCTGGCGCGGCTGCACGCCGCCTCCCCCGACCTGGCCGCGCTGCTGCGGGGCCGCTTCGACGACCTGGGCCCCGACTGCCGGGCCGTCGTCGAGCTGGCCTCCGCGGTGGGACGCGACTTCCCGCTCGACCTGCTGCGCGCGTCGTGCGAGCTGTCCGCCGAGGCGGTGGTCTCGGCCGTCGACGAGCTGTGGCGGCTGCGCATCCTCTCCGTCCACCGCGAGCGCTACGACTTCTCCCACGACCTGCTGCGCCAGGCGGCGTACGAGCAGCTGACGCCGGCGGCGCGCTGGCTCCTGCACCGCCGGCTCGCCGCCGGCCTCGAGGAGCTGCACGCCGGCGACCTCGACCCGGTGGCCGACCAGCTCGCCGACCAGTACGCCCGGGCGGGCTCGACGCAGCGCGCCTGCGAGCTCTACCAGCGTGCTGCCCTGCTGGCCGACTCCGTCTTCGCCCACGCCGACGCCGCCCGCCTGCACCGTCGCACGCTGCGGCTCCTGGCCGACCTGCCCACGGGCCCGGGCCGGGACCGGCGCGAGCTGCAGGCGCTGTCGGGGCTGGCGCGCGCGCTCAACGCCTCGCGGGGCTACTCCGACCCCGAGCTCGCCGCGACGCTGACCCGGGCGGTCGACCTGGGCGAGCGTGCCGGCCTGGTGGGCGCCACCATGGACGCCCTGGTGGGCCTGTGGGCGGCCCGCTTCGTGCAGGGCGACATCCCGCGCGCCCACGCGATCGCCCTGCGCGCCCTGGCCCTGAGCGAGGCCGCCGGCGACGCCGACCCGGCGGCCGACCTGCTGCGCTCGCAGGCCCACTTCGCCTGCGCCGGCTCGCTGCTCTCCCTGGGCGGCGCGGCGGACTCCCTGCAGCACTTCGACGGCGCCACCGCCCTCGCCGCCGACGAGGCGTCGCTGAGCATCGGCAGCCACCCCACGGTGCACGCCCACGCCTGGTCGGCCCACGCCCACTGGCTGCTCGGCGACCCGGCGACCGCGCGTCGGCACGCCGAGGAGGCGGTCGAGCGGGCCCGGGCCCTCGCCCACCCTTACAGCCTGGCCATCGCCCTGGGCTACGCCGCGCTCACCCAGCAGCTGCTCGACGACGCCGCCCGGCTCACCGCCTGCACCGACGAGCTGGCGGCCCTGAGCCGGCGGCACGGCTTCGCCTACTACGCCGACTGGGGCGAGGTGCTCGCCGGGTGGAGCGCCGACAGCAGCGCCGGGACGGCCCGGATGGAGCACGCGGTCGCCCGGCTGCGCCGGGCCGGGGCCTTCACCCGGATGCCGTACTGGCTCGAGCTGCTGGCCCAGCGCACCACCGACCCGGTCCGGGTGGTGGCGCTGCTCGACGCCGCCACCGTCAGTGCGCGCACCCACCACGACGTCTGGTGGCTCCCGGAGGTGCTGCGCCGCCGGGCCGCCCTGCTGCCCCCCTCGGCGGCGACGGCGATGCTCGAGCAGGCCGCGGCGCTGGCGCGCGACCACGGCAGCGTGACGCTGCTCCGACGCTGCTGCGACGACCTCGACACCGGCCGAACGCTGGCCGAACGCCCCGCTCCCTAGCGTCGGTCGGCGACGGGCAACGGCTCGTCCCACCACCGATCCAGGAGCCCTGACATGACCACGACCGCACCCACCAGTCCCGGCACCCACGCCGCGGGCCCCGTGCCCTGGGAGGAGCTGGCACCGCTGCTGCGCGGCCCGCTCGTGCTGCCCGGGGACGACGACTACGACGAGGCCCGCGCGGTCTACAACGGCATGATCGACCGGCGGCCGGCGGCGCTCGCGCGCTGCCGCGACACCGTCGACGTGGTGGCGGCGGTCGGCTTCGCCCGCGAGCACGGCCTCGACGTCGCCGTGCGCGGGGGCGGCCACAACGCCGGCGGCCTCGGGGTCTGGGACGACGCCCTGGTCGTCGACCTGTCGCTGATGCGCTCGGTGCGGGTCGACCCCACCGCGGCCACCGTGCGCGTCGACGGCGGCTGCACCTGGCAGGACGTCGACCACGCGACCGTGGGCTTCGGCCTGGCCACCCCCGCGGGGTTCCTCAGCTCCACCGGCGTCGGCGGCCTGACGCTGGGCGGCGGGGTCGGCTACCTGAGCCGTCGCTACGGCCTCACGGTCGACAACCTGCTCTCGGCCGACGTGGTGCTCGCCGACGGGCGCCTGGTGACCGCCGACGCCGAGCACCACCCCGACCTGTTCTGGGCGCTGCGCGGGGGCGGGGGCAACTTCGGTGTCGTCACCTCCTTCGAGTTCCGCTGCCACCCGGTCGGCGAGGGGGGCGTGGTGATCGGCGGCCCGGTCCTCTACGAAATCGGGGACACCAGCGAGGTGCTGCGCTGGTACCGCGAGCTGCTGCCCTCGCTGCCCGAGGAGCTCAGCGGCTGGTTCGGGGTGCTGACCATCCCGCCCGCCGCCCCCTTCCCTGAGGAGCTGTGGGGCCGCAAGGCGTGCGGCATCGTCTGGTGCTACACGGGTCCGCACGACCGCGCCGACGAGCTGCTCGACCCGGTCCGCTCCTTCGGCCGGCCGCTGGTCGTGGGCATGCACGAGATGCCCTTCAACGTGCTGCAGTCGGCCTTCAACGCCCTCTACCCCGCCGGGCTGCAGTGGTACTGGCGGGCGGACATGTACGAGTCCATCAGCGACGAGGCGGTCGACGTGCACAGCCGGTTCGGCGAGGCGCTGCCGACCGGGCACTCCACCATGCACCTCTACCCCATCGACGGCGCCGCCTCGCGGGTGGCGCAGGACGCCACGGCCTTCGCCTACCGCTCGGGCGGCTGGGCCGGGGTGATGGTCGGCGTCAGCCCCGACCCCGCCGACAACCCGGCGATGACCGAGTGGGCCAAGGGCTACTGGTCCGAGCTGCACCCGACCTCCGCCGGGGGCGCCTACGTCAACTTCATGATGGACGAGGGCGAGGACCGGGTGCGGGCCGCCTACCGCGGCAACTACGCCCGCCTGGTCCAGGTCAAGACGGCCTACGACCCGACCAACTTCTTCCACGTCAACCAGAACATCCGGCCCGCCTGAGCCGCGGGAGCCGCCGAGCCGTCGCGCCGGGCGTCGCTCAGGCGGCGCCCAGCGCCCGGACGCTCCACCCGGCGGCGCGCCAGGCGTCGGGGTCGAGGGCGCCCCGCGCGTCGACGACCGCACGCTGCGCCACGACCTCTCCCAGGCGCAGCGGGTCGAGCCCGCGGAACTGGTCCCACTCGGTCAGCAGCGCCACCACGCGGGCGCCCGCCGCGGCCTCGAGCGCGGAGTCGGCGTACTCGAGGTCGGGGTGGGTGCGGCGGGCGTTGTCGAGCGCCTGCGGGTCGACGACCACCACCTGGGCACCCTCGTCGTGCAGCCGCTGGGCCACCTCGAGCGCGGGGGCGTCGCGCACGTCGTCGGAGTGCGGCTTGAAGGCGGCGCCCAGCACACACACGCGGACCCCGCGCAGGTCGCCGCCGGCCTGCTCGCGGACCAGCTCGACGGTGCGCAGGCGACGACGCCGGTTGATGTCGTCGACCTCGCGCAGGAAGCGCACGCTGCGCCCGGTGCCGAGCTCCTCGGCGCGGTGCACGAAGGCCCGGATGTCCTTGGGCAGGCAGCCACCGCCGAAGCCCAGTCCGGGCTTGAGGAAGCGCCCGCCGATGCGGTCGTCGAGGGCGAGGGCCGCGGCGAGCTGGTGCACGTCGGCGCCGGAGGCCTCGCACACCTCGGCCATGGCGTTGATGAAGGAGATCTTGGTGGCCAGGAACGAGTTGGCCGCCCCCTTGACCAGCTCGGCGGTGGCCAGGTCGGTGACCACGCAGGGCACCTGCGCGGCGAGCAGCGGCGCGAAGACGGCCTCGAGGACGGCCCGGGCCGTCTCGGAGGCGACGCCCAGCACCAGGCGCGAGGGCCGCAGGGTGTCCTCGATCGCGTGGCCCTCGCGCAGGAACTCGGGGTTCCAGGCGAGCTCGGCCGCCGCACCCGCCGGCGCGAGCCGGGCGAGGAGGCCGGCGAGCCGCTGGGCGGTGCCGACCGGCACCGTCGACTTGCCCACGACCAGGCAGGGTCGCTCGAGGTGCGGGGCGAGCGCGGCGACCGCACCCTCGACCTGGGACAGGTCGGCGCCCATCGAGCCGGCCAGCTGGGGGGTGCCGGTGCACACGAAGTGCACCTCGCCGAAGGCCGCGACCTCCACGACGTCGTCGGTGAAGCGCAGGCGGCCCGAGTCGAGCGCCTTGCGCAGCATCTCGGGCAGGCCGGGCTCGTGGAAGGGGACCCGCCCGGCGGCCAGGGCGGCGAGCCGCTCGCCGTCGCGGTCGAGGGCCAGGACGTCGTGGCCGAGGACCGCCATGCAGATGGCGTGCGTCGCGCCCAGGTAGCCGGTGCCGATCACGGTGAGTCGCATGGACCCACCGTGGGCAGCGCGCCCGACACCCGCGCAGCGCCGCCGTGGAGGTGCGGTGAACGGCTGCGGAACGGTTGCGGGGCCCGGTCGCGCGCCGTTGCCGCAGCGTTCACCGGCGTGTGCGCCACCGGCCGCCGGGGGCCCCTAGCGTCACCGCGTGCCCCACCCCGCCCGCCGGTCGAGCCCCTCACGGCGCACCCTGCACCTCGGCGTCCTCGGCTCGCTGCTGGTGCTCGTCGGTGGCCTGGTGATCAGCGCGGTGCCCGCCAGCTCGTGGGTGGCCGACCTGCCGTGGCGGCACTCGATGCCGGGGCGGATGAGCGGGCTGGTGGTCGTGGTCGGCGGCCTGGGTCTGCTCAGCGCCGCCTGGATCCGGCTCTGGCGGGCCGCCGGGCACGGCCGGGCCGACCTGCGCCTGGTGCGCACGGCCACCGTGCTGTGGAGCGCACCCCTGCTGCTCGCCCCTCCCCTGTTCAGCCGGGACGGCTGGAGCTACGCCGCCCAGGGCGAGCTGACCCGGCTCGGCCTCTCGCCCTACCGCTGGGGCCCGGGCGTGCTCTCGGGCCCGGTGGTCGAGGCCGTCGACCCCCGCTGGCTGGGCACCCCGACGCCGTACGGTCCGCTGCCGCTGCTGTGGGGCGCGGGCACCGCGCGGCTGGTGGACTCGCCGTGGGCGATGGTCGTGGGCCACCGCGTGCTCGCCCTGGCCGGGCTGGCGGTGCTGGCCTGGGCGCTGCCGCGCCTGGCGGCGTGGACCCGGTACGACGCCGCGCTCGTCTCGGCGCTGGTGCTGCCGAGCCCGCTGGTGCTGGCCCACGGCGTCGGGGGCCTCCACAACGACCTGCTGGTGGCCGGGCTCGGGGCGGCGGCGCTGGTCGTGGCCACCGAGCGGGGCTGGCTGCTCGGCGCCGCCACGGGCGGGCTGGCCGCGGCGGTCAAGCTGCCCGGCGGCCTGGTCTGCCTGGGGGTCCTGCTCGTGTCGCTGCCCGTCGACGCCGGCCTGCGCGAGCGCGTGGGTCGCGGGGCCCAGGTCGCGCTCGTCAGCGTGGCGACGCTGGTCGGGGTGGGCGTGGTGGCCGGCACCGGCAGCGGCTGGGTGCACGCCCTGGGCGTGCCCGGCACCGTGCACACGCCGCTGGCGCTCAGCGCCACCCTCGAGCTGCTGCTGCCCGGCGCCCGGCTGCTGGCGCAGGCCGCCGCGCTGGCGCTGGTGGCCTGGCTGGCGCTGCGCGGGCGCACCGGCGACCCCGGGGCGGCGCTGCGCGCGAGCGCGCTGGCGCTGACCGCGACGGTGCTGCTCAGCCCGGTGGTGCACCCCTGGTACGCCCTGTGGTGCCTGCCGCTGGCGGCGGCCTGCCACCTGCGGGGCCGGGCACTGGCGCTGCTGGTGTGGTTCTCGTTCGCGCTGGGCATCACCGCGCCCCTCGACTCCGAGCTGCGCGGCCTGCACGTGGCGATCGCGCTGACGGCCACCCTGGTGGTGGGCCTGGCGATCGCGCTGACCTGGGCGGTCAGGCCGTCCGCGCTGCCGCCCCCGGCTCGTCGTCGCGTCCGTCCCTCGCTGCCGGGGTGAGCCCGGCGTGCACGGCCAGCATGTCGTGCACGGTGCGGTCCCAGGCGAAGTGCTCGGCGCGCGCCCGGGCCGCGGGGCGCGCCACCGCCTCGGGTCGCGCGGCCAGGGCGAGCACCGCGTCGGCCAGGTCGTCGGGGACCGGGCGCCCCCAGGCGCCGCACACGTCGTCGACCAGCTCGCGCGCCCCGCCGTACGACGCCGTCACCACGGGGGTGCCGCAGGCCAGTGCCTCGAGCACGGCCAGGCCGAAGGTCTCGCCGGGGCAGACCGAGAGCGCGACGTCGGCGCGGCCCAGGTGCTGGGCCAGCGCCCGGCGCCCGGCGACGTGGCCGTGGAAGGTGACCGGCGCGCCGCCGGCCAGCTCGACGAGCTCGGCGCGGTGCGGCCCGGTGCCGTAGACGTCGAGGTGCACCGCGACCCCGCGCCGGTGCAGGGCGACGGCGGCACCGACCGCCAGGTGCGGGCTCTTCTCCCGGGAGAGCCGTCCCGCGTGCACCAGCCGCAGCACCGGGCCACGGGGATCGCGGGCCTCGGGCGGGGCGAAGGTGGCGAGGTCGACGCCCAGGGCGACCCGGTGCAGCCGGGTGCCGGCGGCGCCGGCGACCTCCTGCAGCTCACGGCGGGCGAACTCGGAGGTCACCACGATCTCGTCGAAGCTGCGTGCGAGCAGCCGGTTGAGCACCGAGACCGGCGCGGCGATCCCGGGGGTCCCGGCCTCGCGGCCGGTGCGCAGCGAGAGCATCGCGTCGAGCCGCTCGTGGGAGAACAGCACCGAGCGCACCCCGCGGCGCCGCGCCCAGTGCGCCACCGGCCACAGGGTCGCCTTGTCGGAGACCTCCACCGACGTCGGTGCGAACTGCTCGAGGACCTCCCCGACCCGCCAGGGCTCGACGATCAGCCGGTAGCCGCCGCCGACGCGCGGGGCCCGCAGCTGCACGACGTCGCCGTGCTCGGTGGTGGTGCGCCGGTCGCGCGGGCCCGGCACCACCAGCAGCCGGGGCACCCCGGCGGCCGCGTAGCCCGCGCCGAGGGTCTGCACGGCCGTCTTCATGCCACCGGAGGCGGGCCCGACGAAGTTGGCCAGCTGGGCGATCCGCACCCGCTCAGGCCGCCGCTCGGTGCGGTCCCGGGCGCAGCACCGCCCGGTAGTGCTGCTCGACGAGCTGGTCGACGACGGCCGCCCAGCCGCGCTGGGCCACCTCGCGCGCGGCCCGGTCGGCCAGCTCGTGGCGCAGCACCGGGTCGGCCACCAGCCGGGCGACCTGCTGCGCGAGCGCGCCCTCGGCGCGCGGGTCGTAGAGCAGCCCGGTGCGGCCGTGCTCGACGAGGTCCAGCGGCCCCCCGGCGGCCACCGCCACCACGGGCACCCCGCTGGCCTGGGCCTCCTGCACGGTCTGGCAGAAGGTCTCCGACTCGCCGGGGTGCACGAAGACGTCGAGGGTCGCGAAGGCCCGGGCCAGGTCGGCTCCGCCGAGCATCCCGGTGAACACGGCGTCGGGCATCCGCCGCTCCAGCGACTCCCGCTCCGGCCCGTCGCCGACGACGACCACCCGCACGCCGGGCAGCCGGGAGACCTCGACCAGGCGGCGTACCTGCTTCTCGGGGGCCAGCCGGCCCACGTAGCCCACCAGGGTCTCGCCACCCGGTGCCCACCGCTCGTGCAGCGCGGCGCTGCGCCGCGCGGGCCCGAAGAGGTCGAGGGAGACCCCGCGCCGCCACAGGTGCAGGTCGCCGACGCCCAGCGCGGCGAGCTGGCGGTAGGAGGTCGTCGAGGGCACCAGGGTGCGGTCGACGCGCCGGTGCAGGCGCCCCACCCACGCACCCGCGAGCAGGTCGGCGCGCACGCGGTAGTGGCGCGCGAAGCCGGCCACGTCGGTCTGGTAGACCGCCACCGTCGGCACGCCCAGCCGCCGCGCGGCACGCAGCCCGACCGCCCCGAGCGCGATCGGGGAGGCCAGGTGCACCACGTCGGGGTCGAAGTCGACCAGCGCCCGGTGCACCGCGGCATCGGGCAGCCCGATCGGGAACGAGCGGTAGGTCGGCAGCCCGACCGAGCGCACCCGCACCACCGGCACCCCGTCGTACGACGCGGGGCCGGGGCCGGGCGCGACGATGATCGCCTCGTGCCCGGTGCGGCGCAGGTGGTCGACGACCTGGCGCACGGTGTTGGTGACCCCGTTGACCTGGGGCAGGAACGACTCGGTGACCACGGCGACTCGCATGCCCCCAGGCTCGGGGGCGCCGGTGGACGGCTCAGGAGCGGCGGGGCGGCGCGCGGGTGATCAGTCGGTGAACGCCGAGAGCAGCCCGTCGGCCGCGGTGTAGGGGTCGGTGCGGCCCTCGGCGACCGCCACGGCGAGCTCGTCGAGCTCCTCGCGACCGCCCACGTCGGCCCAGCGCCGGCGCAGGGTCGTGACGGCGATCGCCTCGACCTCGACGCGCGCCCGTCGGGTACGCCGCCGCCCCAGGGCACCGGTGCGCTGCGACCACTCGCGGTGCCGGTCGAGCTCGGCGACGACCTCGTCGACGCCCTGGCCGGTCTGCGCGACGGTCTTGACGATGCCGGGTCGCCACGCGTCGGCGGGCCGGTCGCCCAGGGAGAGCATCGAGCGCAGGTCGCGGCGCACCCGGTCGGCGCCCTCGCGGTCGGCCTTGTTGACGACGAAGACGTCGCCGACCTCGAGGATGCCGGCCTTGGCGGCCTGGATGCCGTCGCCCATGCCCGGCGCGAGCAGCACGACGGTGGTGTCGGCGGCCGCGGCCACCTCGACCTCGCTCTGGCCCACGCCGACGGTCTCGACCAGCACCACGTCGAAGCCGGAGGCGTCGAGCACCCGGACGGCCTGGGGGGTGCTCCAGGCGAGCCCGCCGAGGTGGCCGCGCGAGGCCATCGAGCGGATGTAGACGCCGTCGTCGGAGGCGTGGTCCTGCATCCGGATGCGGTCGCCCAGCAGTGCCCCGCCCGAGAACGGCGACGACGGGTCGACGGCCAGCACCCCGACCCGCCTGCCGGTGGCGCGCAGGGCGCCGACCAGGGCGTTGGTGGAGGTCGACTTGCCCACGCCGGGCGAGCCGGTGATGCCCACGACCTGGGCGTGGCCGGTGTGCGGGGCCAGCGCGGCCATCACCTCGCGCAGCGCCGGGGACTCGTCCTCGACCAGCGAGATCAGGCGTGCCACGGCCCGGACCTCGCCGGCGCGGGCGCGCTCGACGAGGTCCGGGACCAGGTGGTCAGCTCGTCGGGACACGCACGATGAGGGCGTCGCCCTGGCCGCCGCCGCCGCACAGGGCGGCCGCGCCGACGCCGCCGCCGCGGCGCTGCAGCTCGAGGGCCAGGTGCAGCACCACGCGGGCGCCGGACATGCCGACCGGGTGGCCCAGCGCGATGGCGCCGCCGTTGACGTTGACCTTGGCCTCGTCGAGGCCCAGGCTGCGCGCCGACTCGATGCCCACGGCCGCGAACGCCTCGTTGAACTCGACCAGGTCGAGGTCGGCGGGCGCGATGCCCTCCTTCTCGCAGGCCTTGGCGGTGGCGTTGGCGGGCTGCATCTGCAGGGTGGAGTCGGGCCCGGCGACCATGCCGTGGGCGCCGATCTCGGCGAGCCAGGTCAGGCCGAGCTCCTCGGCCTTGGCCTTGCTCATCACGACCACGGCGCAGGCGCCGTCCGAGATCTGCGAGGCCGAGCCGGCGGTGATGGTGCCGTCCTTGGCGAAGGCGGCGCGCAGCTTGCCGAGCGACTCCGCGGTCGTCTCGCCGCGCACGCCCTCGTCCTGGGAGACCACGACCGGGTCGCCCTTGCGCTGCGGGATCTCGACCGGCACGACCTCGTCGTCGAAGACGCCGTTCTTCCACGCCTCGGCGGCGCGCTGGTGGGAGCGGGCCGAGAACTCGTCCTGCTCCTCGCGGGTCAGGTTGGTGCCCTGGGCGTTGCACTGCTCGGTCAGCCCGCCCATGGCCTGCTGGGTGGCCTGGTCGAAGAGGGCGTCGTAGGCCATCGAGTCGACGAGGGAGACGTCGCCGTACTTGAACCCCTCGCGCGACTTGGGCAGCACGTGCGGTGCGTTGGTCATCGACTCCATGCCGCCGGCCACGATGATGTCGGCCTCGCCCGCGCGGATCATCTGGTCGGCCGTCGCGATCGCGTTCAGGCCCGAGAGGCAGACCTTGTTGACGGTGATCGAGGGGACGCTGGCGGGCAGGCCGGCCAGCAGCCCGGCGGTGCGGGCGGGGTTCTGGCCGGCACCGGCCAGGATCACCTGGCCCATGATCAGGTAGTCGACCTGCTCGCCGGTGACACCGGCCTTCTCGAGGGCCCCCTTGATGGCCACGCCACCGAGGTCGGCGGCGGTCTGGCTCTTCAGCCCGCCGAGCAGGCGGCCGATCGGGGTGCGGGCCCCCGCGACGATGACGGTTCCGGACATGTTTCCTCCAAGGACGACGACTGCGGGCGGGTCGGCAGTGGTGCGGACCACGCCTCACCTCGACGATACCGACGAGTCACTTCGGTGGGTACCGGGCGCCGGGCCCCGGTCGTGAGGCACACGTCACAACTGTGCCGGGACCGTTGTCGCGGAGCGCCCCGGCGTACGACCATGCTGGCCATGACCTCCTCCCCTGCTCCGGCACCCGGTCCGCTGGGCGTGCCCGGCCACCTCTTCACCGCCATCGACCACGTCGGGATGGCGGTGCCCGACCTCGACGAGGCGATCGCGTTCTACCGCGACACCTTCGGGATGCGCCTGGCCCACGAGGAGGTCAACGAGGAGCAGGGCGTGCGCGAGGCGATGATGGCCGTGGGCGACTCGACCTCCCACGTGCAGCTGCTCGCCCCGCTGTCGCCGGAGTCGACGATCGCGAAGTTCATCGACCGCAACGGCCCCGGCTGCCAGCAGGTGGCCTACCGCGTCACCGACGTCGAGGCCGTCAGCGCGGTGCTGCGCGAGCGCGGCGTGCGGATGCTCTACGACGAGCCGCGCCGCGGCACCTCCGACAGCCGGATCAACTTCGTGCACCCCAAGGACGCCGGCGGCGTGCTCGTCGAGATCGTGGAACCCGCCGCCCAGCACTGAGCCGTGGGTCACACGGGGTCGACCCCGTGGTTACCCAGCAGTAATCTTCGCGACCAACACCCCGCAGAGCCCGGCCAACCCACAGGAGCCCACGTGCAGCACATCCTCGACGCGATCATGGCGGGCGGCACCGCCCCGGACGACTTCGCGAACCTCGACCTGCCCGAGTCCTACCGCGCCGTGACGGTGCACGAGGACGAGGTCGACATGTTCGAGGGCGTCGCCACCCGTGACAAGGACCCGCGCAAGTCGCTGCACGTCGAGGACGTCGCGCTGCCCGAGCTCGGCCCGGGCGAGGCGTACGTCGCGGTGATGGCCTCGGCGATCAACTACAACACCGTGTGGACCTCGATCTTCGAGCCCGTCTCCACCTTCGGCTTCCTCAAGCGCTACGGCCGCCTCTCCGAGCTGACCAAGCGCCACGACCTGCCCTACCACGTGGTCGGCTCCGACCTCGCCGGCGTGGTGCTGCAGACCGGCCCCGGCGTGACCAAGTGGAAGCCCGGCACCGAGGTCGTGGCCCACTGCCTGTCCGTCGAGCTCGAGGACGCCGAGGGCCACGACGACTCGATGATGGACCCGCAGCAGCGGATCTGGGGCTTCGAGACCAACTTCGGCGGCCTGGCCCACATCGCCCTGGTCAAGTCCAACCAGCTGATGCCCAAGCCGGCCCACCTCACGTGGGAGGAGGCCGCCTCGCCGGGCCTGGTGAACTCCACCGCCTACCGCCAGCTGGTCTCCCGCAACGCCGGGCAGATGAAGCAGGGCGACAACGTGCTGATCTGGGGCGCCTCGGGCGGCCTCGGCGGGTTCGCCACCCAGTACGCCCTCAACGGCGGCGCCGTGCCGATCTGCGTGGTCTCCAACGAGGAGAAGGCCGCGATCGCGCGCTCGATGGGCGCCGAGCTGATCATCAACCGCTCCGAGGAGGGCTACCGGTTCTGGAAGGACGAGCACACCCAGGACCCCCAGGAGTGGAAGCGCTTCGGCGCCAAGATCCGTGAGCTCACCGGCGGGGAGGACATCGACATCGTCTTCGAGCACCCGGGCCGCGAGACCTTCGGCGCCTCGGTCTACGTGACCCGCAAGGGCGGCACCATCACCACCTGCGCCTCGACCTCGGGCTACATGCACGAGTACGACAACCGCTACCTGTGGATGAACCTCAAGCGGATCGTCTCCAGCCACTTCGCCAACTACCGCGAGTCGTGGGAGGCCAACCGCCTGGTGGCCAAGGGCATGATCCACCCGACCCTGTCGCGCACCTACACGATGGACGAGGTCGGCCAGGCCTCGCTCGACGTGCACCACAACCTGCACCAGGGCAAGGTCGGCGTGCTGTGCCTGGCCCCCGAGGAGGGCCTGGGCGTGCGCGACCACGAGATGCGCGAGAAGCACCTCGACGCGATCAACCGGTTCCGCGGGGTCTGACCCACCCGTCTCCCACCCCTCTCCCACCTCTGTCCCGGGCCCGTCCGGGACCGTCCGGCGACCCGCCTGCAGGCCCTGCAGGCGGGTCGCTGCGCGTCCGGGCGTAGCGCCGCGCCCACTCCGTCGCACTCACAGCGAGATCTCAGGCGCCAGCAGGGGTGGCGAGGTGTGATCCGGGCCGCGGATCGGCAAAGATGAGCACCGGGAGCACGCCGACTCGGGCGCGCGACACCAGTTCCTCCCCCCAGCGCGGCAAGAAGGGTTTTTCTCGATGAGCGACCAGGGCCTGTCCATCTTCGACGACGAGCCGGAGCGCCCCTCGGGCGACGGCGACAAGACCCAGGTGATCCCCACCGTCGGCAGCGGTCCGGCTGCGCCGGCGGGCGCGACGTCGGGCTCCCGGCCCGGCGCCGGCGCCCAGCGCGGCGCGTCGGCGGCCAAGCCCTCGGGCGGCACCACCGGTGGCGCGGCGGCCGGGGCGGGCCGTCCCGAGACGCCGACCTTCCCCACCGTGCGGCGCGGCGGCTACGACGCCGCCGCGGTCGACACCAAGGTGCGCCAGCTGGTCGGCGAGAAGAGCGGGCTCTCCAGCGCGCTCGCCGAGTCGGAGCGCCGGGTGGCCGAGCTGCAGCGCGAGGTCGCCACGGCGCGCGAGGAGCTCGCCGAGAGCGAGCGGCCGTCGTACGCCGGGCTGGGCGGGCGGGCCAGCTCGATGCTGCGCCTGGCCGAGGAGGAGGCCGCCGAGATCCGCGACACCGCCGAGCGCGACGCCGAGGAGATCCGCGGGCAGGCCACCCGCGACGCCCAGGCGATCCGGGCCGACGCCTCCCGCGAGGCCGAGGACATGCGGATGGTGCAGCTCAAGGAGCTCGAGGAGCACCGCACCCGGGTCCTCGCCGACGCCGAGCAGGAGCTGAGCCTGGCTCGCAGCGAGGCCGCCGACGTGCTCGCGGCCGCACGCCGCGAGTCCGACCAGCTGCGCCTGGCCGCCGAGCAGGAGTCGACCGAGATGCGCACCTCCGCCCAGCGCGCCGTCGAGCAGGCCCGCGCGGCCGCCGACCGCGAGGTCCAGGAGGCGCGACGCACCCTGGCGGTGGAGAAGGAGCGCCTGGCCCGCGAGGCCAGCGACCACCACCACACCGCGATGGCCGAGACCCAGCGGCTGGTGGCCGAGGCCGAGCAGCGCGCCAGCTCCGCCGAGGAGCGGGCCGCCCAGGCCACCGCCCGGGCCACCCAGCACCGCGAGCAGGTCACCAAGGAGGCCGAGGCGCTGCTGGGACGGGCGCGCCGCGAGGCCGAGCAGATCGTGGTCTCGGCGCGCACCCAGTCGGAGTCGATCAGCTCGACCAGCACCGCCGAGGCCGAGCGCGAGCTGGCCAAGGTCCGGGCCGAGGTCGAGCGGCTGCGCAAGCGCCGCGACGGCATCACCGCCCAGCTGGCCTCGCTGGCCGACCTGGTCAACGCCTTCGGCGACGACGAGGAGACCAAGGCAGACGGCCCCGCCTCGTGAGCGGGACGCACGCGGACGAGGTCGCCGACGGGCCGGAGGCCCCAGCAGAGGAGACCCCCGCGCCCGACGGGGCCGCCGCGGACTCGGGGCCCAAGCCCGGCGACCGCGAGGACCTGGGCACCCCCGGGCCCCCGCTCGACCGGCGCGCCCCGTTCTACCTGGGCTTCTTCGGCGGTCTCGGCGCGCTGACCGCGTGGTGGCTGGGCTCGACGCTGCTCTCGATCAGCAGCACGCTGCTGCTCGTCGTGGTCTCGCTCTTCCTCGCCGCCGGGCTGCACCCGGCGGTCGAGGCGCTGGTGCGTCGCGGCATGCGCCGCTCGCTGGCGGTGCTCACCGTCATCGTGGTGTTCCTGGTGGCCGTGGGGCTGTTCACCGTGGCCATCGTGCCGGTGATCACCGACCAGGTGGCCGCGATCACCCAGAACGCACCCGGCTGGTTCGACCAGCTGCAGCGCAACGAACGGGTCCAGCAGCTCAACGAGGAGTACCAGGTCCTCGACAAGGCCCGCGACTACCTCAGCGGCGGCGACTTCGTCGGCACCCTCTTCGGAGGGGCGCTGGGCATCGGGCTCGCGGTGCTCGGGGCGCTGTTCAACGCGTTCATCATCGTGGTGCTGACCCTCTACTTCCTGGCCTCGATGAACTCGACCAAGGCCGCGCTCTACCAGCTCGCCCCCGCCTCGCGCCGCGAGCGCGTCGCCAAGCTGGGCGACCGGGTGCTGGCCGGGGTCGGCGGCTACGTCTCGGGCGCCTTCGTGGTGGCCCTGGCCGCCGGGCTGTCCTCGCTGGTCTTCCTGTTCGTCGTGGGCCTGGGTGAGTACGCCGTCGCGCTGGCCTTCGTGGTGGCGCTGCTCGACGTGATCCCGATGATCGGCGCGACCATCGGCGCGGTGATCGTGACCGCCATCGGCTTCGCCACCGACCCGACGATCGGGCTGGCGTGCCTGATCTTCTACGTGGTCTACCAGCAGGTCGAGAACTACGTGATCTACCCGCGGGTGATGTCGCGCTCGGTCGACCTGCCCGGCGCGGTCATCGTGATCGCGGCACTGGTGGGCGCGGCCCTGCTCGGCGTCGTCGGTGCGCTGCTGGCCATCCCGACGGCCGCGGCGATCCTGATGCTGGTCCGCGAGGTCTTCGTCCGCCGCCAGGACACCGCGTAGCCCCGAGCCGGCGCCAGTTCCTCGCTCAGGCGCCGGGGTAGATCCGGTAGCCCTGCATCCGGGTGTGGCTGAAGGACTCGTAGAGGCCGGTGGCGGTGTCGGTGATCAGGTCCATCCGCAGCGTCCCGGTGGCCTGGAAGGTCGCGACCACCAGCAGCCGCGCGATGCCCCGGCCGCGGTGGTCGGGGTGCACGGCCACGAAACCCAGGTGCGACTGCAGCACCCCGTCGCCCAGCGCCTGCGCCCAGCCGACCAGCTCGCCGTCGACGTCGGCGACGTACGCCGCCGCCCCCGGCGCGGTGCAGACCCGGTGCACGACCTCGGCGTCGGTCAGCGACGGCCACTGCACGGTGGTGGAGAGCCGGGAGATGGCCCGGGCGTCACGGTGGTCCTGGTCGCGGTAGGGGCGGATGTCGGCGATCGCCATGGCAGGCAGGGTATGCGCGACCCCGACCGCCCTGGGCGAGGAGGTCGCGGAGCGGCCTGGGCGACCCACGACAACAGCTTCACCAGAGAGCCGTCTGCGAGTTCGTCGATCGTTCGACCAACGGCCCATCCCGTTGATCGAACGATCGACGAATCGGGAGAGCCGTCCCGACGGACCGCCCGGGAGGCTCAGGTGACGACGGGCTCGGTGCGCACCACGCGCGACTCCCCCAGCTTGACCACGACCACGCCCGCGAGCACCAGCACGCCCCCGAGCAGCTGGACCAGGCGCGGCAGCTCGTCGAGCAGCACCCACGCGAAGACCACGGCCGCCAACACCTCGGTCAGCGCGACGAAGGAGGCCAGGCGCGAGCCGAGGCGCCGCCCGGCCGCGATCCCGCTCGTGTAGGACAGCCCCGCGGTGACCAGGCCCAGCAGCAGCACCGGCACCCACCAGGCGACCTCGCCGACGGCGTACGTCGCCGGGGCGGTGCCGGCCGTCATCGGCATCAGCCCGGACAGGCCCAGCCCGGCCAGCACCAGCGACCCGACCACCAGCCCGCCCGCCGCGAGCGCGAAGGGCGGCAGCCCGTTGTCCTCGTCGGCGGAGATCACGAAGTACGTCGCCGCGCCCACCATGGCGCCCAGGCCCCAGGCCACGCCCGGCAGGCTGATGTCGGCCCCGGAGACCACGTCGAGCACCAGCACCAGGCCCGCGGCGGCCAGCGCGGCGCCGACCAGGGTGACGGCGCTGGGCCGCTGGCCGTGGCGCAGCCACAGCCACACGACCACCGCGGCCGGGGCGGTGTACTCGATGAGGAGCGCCGGCCCGACCTGCATGTACTGCACGGCCGAGAAGTAGCAGAACTGCGCTCCGGCCACCGCCAGCACGCCGTAGGTCACCACCAGGCCGGTGTTGCGCCGCAGCAGCCCCCACCGTCCCCGCAGCGAGACCAGTCCGAGCGGCAGCACGACGACCGCGGCGATGGCGACCCTGATCAGCACGGTCGCGCCCGGGCTCCACCCGGTGTCGAGCAGGCCCCGGGCCAGGGCGCCCGAGAGCCCGAAGGAGAGGGCCGAGACCAGGGCGAAGGCCAGGCCGGCCCCCAGGCGGGACGTCGCGGCGGCGGGCACCGGTGCGTCATGGGTCAACGTCGTCATGGGTCATGACGCTAGAGGGGGTTTGGTAACGTGTCAATGTGGTTTTCGCTCATGACACCGAGATGTCCCTCCAGGCCGCCGTGACCCTGGCCAACACCGCCCTCGAGCCGGACACGCTGACGACCGTCGGGGAGCTCGACGAGTTCTACAGCACCCACCAGTACAGCGGGCGGCACGAGCAGACGCTCGACGAGCTCGACGAGGTGCGCGCGCTGCGCCCGGTCCTGCGCGGGCTGATGCTGGCCGAGCGCGACGACGCCGTCGAGCTGGTCAACACCATGCTCGCCGAGGCCGGAGCCGTGCCCCGCCTGGTGCGCCACGAGGGCTACGACTGGCACATCCACGCCTGCGACCCCGACGCCGACCTCGTCACACGCATGAGCGTCGAGACGGCCATGGCGATGATCGACGTCATCCGCACCGACGAGATGTCGCGCCTGGGCGTGTGCGCCGACGACGACTGCGACGGCATCGTCCTGGACCTCTCGCGCAACCGGTCGCGGCGCTTCTGCTCGACCACCTGCGGCAACCGCAACGCCGTCGCCGCCTACCGGGCGCGCCAGAGCGACACGGCCTGAGCTCCGCTCGCCGCCCGCCTCCCGTCGACGTCGACGTCGGCGTCGGCGTCGGCGAATCCCGCCATCCGGAGCCTGCGGGTGCCACACTGGCCCCGAACGAGAAGGAGGCCCTGATGCGCGTGCTCGTCGTCGACGACGATCCGGACCTGTCGATGCTGATGGCGCTGGTGCTCTCGCGCCAGGGCGGTCACGAGGTCGACACCGCCGGCGACGGCGTGGAGGCGCTCGCGCTCCTGGGCACCAGCGACTACGACATCGTGGTGCTGGACTGGAACATGCCGCGGCTCGACGGCCTCGGCCTGTGCGCGGCCATCCGGGGCGACCTGCAGCGACCCGACCTCCCGCTGCTGATGGTCACCGCGCTCCCCGACCACGCCACGGCGCGGGCCGCCGGCATCGACCAGGTGCTCGGCAAGCCGTTCAGCACCTCCGCGCTGCTCGGCGCGGTGGACGGCCTGGCCCAGCCGGCCTAGAAGTCGAAGAGGTCCCCGAAGCCCTCGCCGATCCCGCCCAGCCCCTCACCGATGCCCTCGCCGATCCCGCCGAGGGCGTCGAAGCCGCCCATCCCGCTGAAGAGCAGGCCCGCGAACATCCAGTCCATGGGCGTGAAGGCGCCGTAGTAGCCCTGCGCGTAGGGCTGGTAGGCGCGACCGCCCTGCCAGTAGGGCACTCGCCGGGTCCCGACCATCACCTGGCGTGCGTCGGGCTCGGCCCCCGCCCGCACCCGCTCGGCGTCCAACGCGCAGGCGGGCACCTCGCGGCGGGCGCCGCCGGACGGGGTGAACGGCACGTCGGTGGTGGACAGGCCGTGGCGCGGGTCGAAGAAGCACGGTGGTCGCCGCGTCGGCAGCGGTTCGCCGTGCACGCGGGCCTGCACGCACGCGACGGCGTAGCGCCCGTCCTCGATGATCCTCGTGACGTCCTCGACCTGGTCCGGGCTGGTGATCGCCTCGCCGGCCGCCTTCGCGGCCTCGTAGGCGTCGAGGGCGCGCTGGTAGTCGGCGTTGGCCCCCGCGTCCAGCGTGTGCCCCAGCATCTCGCCGTCGAGGTCCTGCAGCTCGGTGCCCAGCGCGGTGACATCCTCGAAGACGAGCTGGCGCACCGGCGCCAGCTCGGCCTGCCGCGCCTGCTCCGCACGCCGCCGGCCCGCCTGGGTCACCCACAGCAGCAGGCCGCCGCCGGCGGCGAGGGCCAGCAGGACGATCAGCAGGTCGGGCATGCCGTCATCCTACGGACCCCCACCGCGGGCGGGCGGGCCTCAGCGGCTGCTGTAGTCGCGGAAGCCGCGCTTGGTCTTGCGACCCAGGTAGCCGGCCGTCACCAGGTGCTCCAGCAGCGGCGCGGGCGCGAAGCCGGGCTCCCGGAACTCCAGGTAGAGCTCGCGCTGGATGGCCAGCGACACGTCGTTGCCCACCACGTCGAGCAGCTCGAAGGGACCCATCGGCAGCGCACAGCCCTGCTTCATGGCGGTGTCGATGTCGTCGGCGGTCGCGTAGTGCGCCTCGAGCATCTTCACCGCGTCGTTGAGGTAGGGGAAGAGCAGCGCGTTGACGATGAACCCGGCACGGTCGGCGCAGGAGACCGCGACCTTCCCGATCTTGGCGCACAGCGCCCGCGTGGTCTCCGCGACGTCGTCGTCGGTGGCCACGGTCGAGACCACCTCGACCAGCTTCATGATCGTGGCGGGGTTGAAGAAGTGCATCCCGATGACGTCCTGGGGACGCGAGGTCACCCGGGCCATCTCGATGATCGGCAGCGACGAGGTGGTCGTGGCCAGGATGGCGCCGGGCCGGCAGATCTCGTCGAGGTTCTCGAAGAGCGTGGTCTTGATCGCCAGGTCCTCGGCGATCGCCTCGACGACCAGGTCGACCTGCGCGAGGTCGTCGAGGCTGGTCGTGCCGCTGACGCGCGCCAGCACCTCGCTCTTCTGCTCCTCGGTGGCCCGGCCGCGCTGGATCTGCTTGTCGAAGTTCTTGGTGATCGCCGCGCGCACGCCCTCGACCTTCGACTCGGCGCGCCCCACGCACACCACGTCGTGGCCGGCCTTGGCGAAGACCTCGACGATGCCGGCGGCCATGGTGCCGGTGCCGACGACGCCGACGGTGCGGATGTCGTGCTTGAGCTGCGCCGCGTCGTCGGCCGACGGGGTCGCCGCGTCGGGCACCACGGTCGGGCTGTCGGGCGCCTCGTAGGTGTAGAAGCCGCGGCCGGTCTTGCGGCCCAGCAGGCCCGCGGTGACCATCTGCTTGAGGATCGGCGTGGGCGCGTGCAGCCGGTCGCGGCCCTGGCGGTACATCGTCTCGAGGATCTCGTACGCCGTGTCGAGACCGATCAGGTCGAGCAGCGCCAGCGGGCCCATCGGGTAGCCGCATCCGAAGCGCATCGCGGCGTCGATGTCCTCGCGCGAGGCGTACTTGCCCTCGAACATCGAGGCGGCGTGGTTGAGGTAGCCGAAGAGCAGCGTGTTGGCGATGAACCCCGCCTTGTCGCCGCACACCACCGGGCTCTTGCCCAGGCGGCCCAGCACGGCCTGCACGTCGGCCAGCACGACCGGGTCGGTGACGACCGTGCGCACCACCTCGACGAGCTGCTGGACCGGGGCCGGGTTGAAGAAGTGGATGCCCACGACGCGACCGGGGTGGGACGTGGCGGTCGACAGCTCGGTCACCGAGAGCGACGAGGTGTTGGTCGCCAGGATCGTGCTCGCGTCGACGATCGAGTCGAGCTCGCGGAAGATCTGCTGCTTGGTCGCGACCGACTCGACGACGGCCTCGATGACCAGGTCGGCGCCGGCCAGGTCGCCGAGCGAGGTGGTGGTCCGGATCCGCCCGACCAGCTCGGCGGCCTCCTCCTCGGTGAGCTTGCCGCGCGCGACCGCGCGCCCGGTCGACGCCTCGAGGTGGCGGCGGCCGCGAGCCGCGCCCTCGTCGTCGAGCTCGACACCCACGACGTCGAAGCCGTGGCGGGCGAAGACCTCGGCGATCCCGGCGCCCATCGTGCCGAGGCCCACGACCCCGATGGTCGTGAACTCGCGGGAGGCGGCGGGTGTGGCGGCGGTCTCAGGGGAGGTCGTCATGGCCCGCATCATGGCACGCGGAGGGCCGTCGCACCGTGGCGTAGTTCACTCGCGAGTAACGTGATGCCCGCCACACTCACTCCTGGCGGCGCAGCACCAGTCGCATCACGACCCGCTCCCCCGCCTCGTCGAGGCCCCGCTCCTGCTCCCGGACCCGCAGATCGGCCAGGACGCCGACCGGCCGCACCACCTCGAAGCCCAGCCGCGCGTAGAACGGCGCGTTCCAGGGCACCTCGCGGTAGGTGCACAGGCTCAGCTCGCCGAACCCGTCCCACCGTGCCTCCTCCGCCGCGGCCCGCACCAGTCGGGCACCGGTGCCGCGCCGCCCGTGCTCCGGCAGCACGGAGACCTGCTCGAGGTGCGCCCTGGTCTCGTGGCCGTCGTCGAGCAGCACGACGTGGGCGAAGCCGACCACCTCGCCGTCCACGACCGCCACCAGCAGGTGGCCGGGCTGGTCGGCGCGCTGCCCACCCGACGGGGCCGGGCCGGTCAGGGCCGGCGGCAGCTGGTCGAGGTGCTCGCGGAACAGCGCACCGCCCGCCTCCTCCACCGACGCCAGGTGGCGCAGGTCGGAGGGACGGGCGGCACGCAGGACCGGGCCCGAGCCGCTCAGGTGGTCGCTCGCTCGTCGTAGGGGACCTCGGTGATCTCGCCGCTGGCGCGACCCTCGCGCCACTTGCGGACCTCCTCCTTGACCTTCGGCAGCAGCAGGTAGCAGCCGAGCAGGTTGAAGATCGCGCAGACGAAGAGCATGCCGTCGGCGAAGCTGAGCACCGAGCCCAGGTTCACGACCGCGCCCAGCGCGGTGAAGATGCAGAAGATGAGCTTGAAGGCGTTCTCCTTGCCCTTGCTGCGGCCCACCAGCGTGGTCCAGGCCTTGAGCGTGTAGTAGCTCCAGGTGATCAACGTCGAGAAGGCGAACAGCGCCACGGCGACGGCGAGCACGTTGTCGAAGCCCGGCAGGAAGGAGTCGAAGGAGCGCGAGGTCAGCACCACGCCGGTGTCGCTGGTGACCGACTCGCCGGCAGCGGCCCGGTCGAGCAGGTCGTTGTAGAGCGGCACGTCGGCGATGACGATCGTCAGTGCGGTCGCCGAGCAGACGACGACAGTGTCGATGAAGGGCTCGAGCATCGCCACGAAGCCCTCGGAGACCGGGTGCTTGGTCTTGACCGCCGAGTGCACGATCGGCGCGGAGCCGACACCGGCCTCGTTGGAGAAGGCCGCACGCTGGAAGCCCACGATGAGCACACCGAGCGCACCACCGGTCACACCCTCGGGGTTGAAGGCGCTGGAGACGATCGTGCCGACCGCGTCGGGGATCTGCGTGACGTTGCCGAAGATCACCAGCAGGCAGGCGCCGATGTAGAGGATGCCCATCAGCGGCACCAGCTTGGAGGTGACCCGGGCGATGGAGCGCACGCCGCCCAGGATGACCAGCCCGACCAGCGAGGCCAGGACGATGCCGAAGATCAGGGCGGCGCCGTCGGAGGCCAGCCAGCCGTCCTCGCCACCGGTGATCTCGACCGCCTGGGCGTAGGTCTGGTTGGACTGGAAGGCGTTGCCGCCCAGGGCGCCGAAGAGGATCAGCGCGACGGCGAAGATGCTGACACCGATCTTGCTGGCCGTCGCGCCGAAGCGCTCGAAGGCCACCGGCAGGTACTTGAAGGGGCCACCGGTGACGGTGCCGTCCTCGTGCACCTCGCGGTAGCGCACCCCGAGCGTGCACTCCACGAACTTGGTGCACATGCCGAGCAGGCCGGCCAGGATCATCCACAGCGTCGCACCCGGCCCGCCGACGGTGACCGCGACCGCGACACCGGCGATGTTGCCGAGCCCGACCGTGCCCGAGACCGCGGACGACAGCGCAGCGAAGTGGGTGACCTCACCGGGGTCGCTGGCCCGGGAGTACTTGCCCAGCACGAGGTCCTTGGCGGTCTTCAGGGAGGTGAACTGGATGCCCCGGAAGTAGATCGTGAAGATCGTGGCCGCGGCGACGAGCCAGAACACGATGAGGGGGAAGGAGTAGTCCCCCAGGGGGACCTGCCAGAAGATCACATCCGTCACGGCGGTCGCGACCGGCTCGAAGGCGCTGTTGATCGCCTCTTCCACACCGCCCAGGAAACCGTCGGACTCCGCTGCGAGCGGGATCAGCATGGTCGTCATGGACGTTTACTCAACCCGACCAGACCTGTGAGCGCAATCATCCACACCGCCCGGGACCGGCCCGGATCTCGTCGGGAGGTAGATTCCGGCCCCGTGAGACTCGTCGTTGCCCGCTGCCAGGTCGACTACGCCGGTCGGCTCACCGCGCACCTGCCGATGGCGACCCGGGTGCTGATGATCAAGGCCGACGGGTCGGTGCTGGTGCACTCCGACGGCGGCTCCTACAAGCCGCTGAACTGGATGTCGCCGCCGTGCACGCTGGCCGAGGGCCACGACGAGCACGGCACCGCCGAGTGGGTGGTCACCTCCACCAAGACCGGCGACAGCCTGCGGATCCTGCTCGAGGAGGTGCACAGCGACTCCTCCCACGAGCTGGGCGTCGACCCCGGCCTGGTCAAGGACGGCGTCGAGAAGCACCTGCAGGAGCTGCTGGCCGAGCACCCGGCCACGCTGGCCGAGGGCCTGGTGCTCGTGCGCCGCGAGTACCCCACCGCGATCGGCCCGGTCGACCTGATGTGCCGCGACGGCGAGGGCCGCTCGGTGGCGGTCGAGATCAAGCGCCGCGGCGAGATCGACGGCGTCGAGCAGCTGACCCGCTACCTCGAGCTGCTCAACCGCGACCCGCTGCTCGCGCCGGTGCGCGGCATCTTCGCCGCCCAGGCGATCAAGCCGCAGGCGCGGGTGCTGGCCACCGACCGCGGCATCTCGTGCGCGGTCGTCGACTACGACGCGCTGCGCGGCATGGACGACGCCGAGGCTCGCCTCTTCTGAGCCCCCCCCTGCGAGCCCCGGGGCCCGTAGGGTCGGGGCGTGCTGATCTTCCACATCGCCACGGCGGCAGACTGGAGCGCGGCGCTGGCCAGCGGGGCCTACACCACCTCCACGCGAGGCCGCACGCTCGAGCAGGAGGGCTTCGTCCACGCGGCCCGTGCCGAGCAGTGGCGCGACGTGCACGCGCGCTACTACGCGGACGCCGACGAGCCGCTGGTGCTGCTCGAGATCGACACCGACCGCCTGCGCAGCCGGGTGGTGGAGGAGCCGGCCCTCGCCGGGGGCGCCGAGACCTTCCCGCACGTCTACGGGCCCATCGAGCCCGCGGCGGTGCTGCGCGCCGTGCCGGTGCCCGAGGCGCTCGCCGCCACGTCCTTCAGCAGCCTGTTCCTGCGCGAGCTGGTGCGAGCCGCACTGCTCGGCCTGCTCGTGGTCGTCCTGGCCGCCGTCGGCGCGCTGCTCCTCGACGAGACCCTCGGGGGGTGGGGCGTCCTGGTGGGCGCCGTCGCCGGTGCCGCGCTGGGCGTCGTCGTGGCGCGGGTCCTGGGCCGGCGACGCGCCCGGACCTGAGGGCCTCAGCCCACCAGCGAGGCGACCTCGTCGGCGCAGCCCCAGCTCAGGGTGACCCCGGCGCCGCCGTGCCCGTAGCAGTGCACGACGTCGCCCACCCGCTCCAGGCGCACCGAGGGCCGGGCCGGGCGCAGCCCGACCCGGTGCGCCAGCACCCGCGCCCCCTCCAGCTGCGGCACCAGCCGCGTCGCGCGGGCCAGGACCTGCTCGGCGGTCCGCGGGTCGGGCGTGCGGCTCCATTCCCCCTCCTGCGCGGTCCCGCCGACCACGACGTCGTGCTCGCGCGGCACCACGTACGTCGGTCCCTCGCCGTCGAGCACCCACCGCTCGAGCCCGACCTGGGCCAGGCGCACCACCTGCCCCCGCACCGGCACCACGCTCGGGTCGGCGCCGAGCAGCCGCGCGCCGATGCCCACGCAGGAGACCACCAGGTCCAGCCCGGAGGCCCGCCCGGGCACGGGAAGCGCCGACAGGTTGAGCCGCGAGACCGTGCCGCCGAGCTCCTCGACCCGCCCCAGCAGCCAGCGCAGGTAGACCGGCATCTCGACCACCGGGGCCACGAACGACCAGCCGTCGGCGTACCCCTCCGGGGGCGAGGCGACCCTGGTCAGGTCGGGCACCGCCGAGCGCCACCACGGGTCGGGCGCCGGCAGCCGGAGCAGCTCGGAGCCCTCCTGGAGGCGCACCCCCGTGCCCGGCACCTCGGCCAGGCGGGCCAGCTCGGTGAAGCAGGTCGCCGACCACGCCGTGACCCGGTCCTGCGGCAGCGCCCGGTAGGGGTACCAGATGGCCGCGGCCACCGCGCTCGTCGTCTCGAGCGGCAGGTCACGGGCGACGACGTCGACCCGGTGACCCGCCTCGAGCAGCCGCACCGCACAGCTGAGCCCCACGACACCGGCACCGACCACCACGACCCTGCTCATGGCCCAGAGTCTGGCACCGCGCCCGTCGCGCCGCAGCCGCCTCGACGGACGTCACACACGTCACATACCGACGGTCTGTGAACGCGGGCCTTGTTGACATACGTTCAACACCATGACCCGGACCCTGCGCACCCTTCTCGTCGGTCTCGTCGTGGGAGCGCTCAGCGGCGCCCTGCTCGGGGCCCTGGCCGGCCAGGCCAGCGCCGAAGGCGCCCGGCCCACGGTGATCTCGCGCGAGGTGGCCTTCGACCTGGTCAACACCAACGACACCGACCTGCTCTGCCTGCCCGACGGCGAGGACTACGTCGTGCGCGCCCGGCTCGTCGGCCCGCGCCAGCAGGTGCTGGGCCGGGCCGGCGCGCGGCGCATCAACCTGCTCGTCCACGACGCCGGCACCGGCGGCTGGTTCTGGGGCGCGGGCTCGCCGCGCCGCTACGACTACGCCCGCCAGCTGGCCCGCCGCGGCGAGACCTCGCTGGTGCTCACCCGGCTCGGCTACGACGAGAACCGGCTGGGCTCGGGGCGCGACACCTGCCTGGGCGCCCAGGCCACGATGCTGCACCAGGTGGTCCAGCACCTGAGGTCGGGCCAGTACCGCTTCACCGGTGCCGTCGGGACCACGACCCCGCACGCCGGCCACGTGGTCGTCCACGGGCACGGCACCGGCGCCGCCGTCGCCCAGCTCGAGGCCTCCACCTTCGACGACGTCGAGGGGCTGGTCCTGATGTCGTGGACCGACAACCAGTTCTCGCAGCGTGCGCTCGCCGAGTCCGCCCGCCAGGGCACCACCTGCCTGAGCGCCGACTACGCCCGCTACGGGGAGAGCCGCGCCGACTTCCGCTCGCTCCTCTTCGGCTCCGCCCCCGCGCAGGTGCAGCGCCGCGCCGCCCGACTGCGCAACGACGTGCCGTGCGGCGACGTGCTGAGCCTCGCCGGCATGGTGACGGCCCTGACCCTGGGCACCGGCGACATTGAGGCCCCGGCCCTGCTGCTGTACGGCGACCAGGACGCGCGCACCCGCGCGGGCGCCGCCGAGCAGCAGGCCGGTCGCTTCCGCTCCAGCGAGTCCGTGCGCACCCGCACCTTCCGCGGCACGGCCAGCGCGCTCCCCCTCGAGCGCCGAGCCCCGCAGGTGCGTCGCGAGGTGCTGGCCTTCCTGGCCGCGCTCGGCGAGCGCGGCTAGGCACCCCGGACGGGGACGGCCGGGTCCGCGCCTACGCGCCGGCGACCCGAGGTGCGGTCGGGTCGTCGAGCCCGGAGTCCTGCTCGCGCGCGACGTACTCCTCGATGTCCTCGACGTCGTCGAGGTTGCGGCGCACCACGGCCAGCAGGTCCGACATCGTGGCGACCTGCTCCTTGATGAACCACTGCAGGAACTGCTCGGAGGCGAAGTCCTGCTCCTCGCGGGCGGTGCGCACCAGGTCGTAGATCTGCTCGGCGACCTGGCGCTCCTGCTCCAGGGCCAGGGCGACCGGGCCCACGACGTCGTCGAAGGAGGAGAGCGGCGCGGGGACCCCGGGGATCACCACGGCCGAGTCGGTGTCGAGCAGGTACTGCACCATCATCATGGCGTGGTCGCGCTCCTCGAGCGCCTGGGCGTAGAAGAACGCCGCCATCTGCGGCATCGTCTCGGCGTCGTAGTGAACGGCGCAGGCCAGGTACTGCTGGTGCGCGGCCAGCTCGTTGCCGATCTGGGCGTTGAGCTGCTCGACGAAGCGCGGTGCGGGCACGGGTTCCTCCGGTGGTCTGGCGGGGCTGGTGGCCCTCAGGCCGAGGCGGCCAGCTGCTTCTTGGTCACCTTCGAGCCGTCGAGGCGCACGAGCTTGCGCTTCTTGACGGTGTAGCCGGAGGGCAGGGTGCCCTCCTTGAGCATCCGCAGGGGACAGCGACCGCACTTGCTGCGCGACTCGCAGCACTCGGTCTTCGGCAGCTTGACCACCGTCGAGCCCTTGCCGCTCTTCTTGGAGCCGTGCTTGGCGCCCTTGCCCTTGCCCATGCCGCTCACGGTAGCACGGGGTTAGGTGAGGCTTACCTGCCGTTCCGCGTCAGTCCAGGTCGTTGGCCGCGCGGATGACGTCGACGATGCCGCCCATGATCTCGGTCAGCCCGAAGTCCTTGGGCGTGTAGACCGCGCCGACACCCAGCTCGGCGAGCCGGCGGGCGTCGGAGTCGGGGATGATCCCGCCGACGATGACCGGGATGTCCCCGGCGCCGGCCTCGCGCAGCCCCGCCAGGATGGCGGGCACCAGCTCCATGTGCGAGCCCGACAGGATCGAGAGCCCCACGCAGTGCACGTCCTCGGCCACGGCCGCGGAGACGATCTGCTGCGGGGTCAGGCGGATGCCCTGGTAGACGACCTCGAAGCCGGCGTCGCGGGCGCGCACGGCGACCTGCTCGGCGCCGTTGGAGTGGCCGTCGAGGCCCGGCTTGCCGACCAGCAGGCGCAGTCGGCCGCCGAGCTCGTCGCCGGTGGCCCGCACACGCTCCCGCACGGCGGTCAGCTCGGTGCCGGCCTCGGCCACGCCCACGGCGCCGGAGACGCCGGTCGGGGCCCGGAACTCGCCGAACACCTCGCGCAGCGTGCCGGCCCACTCACCGGTGGTCGCCCCCGCGCGGGCGGCGGCCAGGGTGGGCCCCATCAGGTTCTCGTCGCCCTGGGCGGCCTCGGCCAGCGCGGCCAGGGCTGCGGCGACCTCCTGCTCGTCGCGCTGGGCCTTCCAGGCCTCGACCGAGTCACGCGCCGACTGCTCGGCGCGGGGGTCGGCGGTCATGATCGCCCCGTCGAGGTCGGAGGTCAGCGGCGACGGCTCGGTGGTCTCGTAGCGGTTGACACCGACGATGACCTCCTGGCCCTCCTCGATGCGCGCGCGGCGGGCGGCGTGCGCCGAGACCAGCTCCTCCTTCATGTAGCCGGACTCGACCGCGGCGATCGCGCCACCCATCGCCTGCACCCGGTCGATCTCGGCCTTGGCGCCGGCGACCAGCTCGGCGACCTTGGCCTCGATGACGGTCGAGCCGTCGAAGATGTCGTCGTACTCGAGCAGGTCGGACTCGAAGGCCAGGACCTGCTGCAGCCGCAGCGACCACTGCTGGTCCCACGGGCGCGGCAGCCCGAGGGCCTCGTTCCAGGCCGGCAGCTGCACGGCGCGGGCGCGCGCGTTCTTGGAGAGCGTGACCCCGAGCATCTCGAGCACGATGCGCTGCACGTTGTTCTCGGGCTGGGCCTCGGTCAGGCCGAGCGAGTTGACCTGCACGCCGTAGCGGAAGCGGCGCATCTTGGGGTCCTGCACGCCGTAGCGCTCGCGGGTGATCTCGTCCCACAGCTCGACGAAGGCGCGCATCTTGCACGTCTCCTCGATGAAGCGCACCCCGGCGTTGACGAAGAAGCTGATCCGGCCCACGACCTTCTCGAAGTCCTCGTCGGCGACCTGGCCGGACTCCTTGACCTGGTCGAGCACCGCGATCGCGGTGCACAGCGCGTAGGCCAGCTCCTGGGTGGGCGTGGCCCCGGCCTCCTGCAGGTGGTAGCTGCAGATGTTGATCGGGTTCCACTTCGGGATCTGGTGGACGGTGTAGGCGATCATGTCGCTGATCAGGCGCAGGGAGTGCTCGGGCGGGAACACGTAGGTGCCCCGGGAGAGGTACTCCTTGATGATGTCGTTCTGGGTGGTCCCGGCCAGCTGGGCGGCGACCTCCTCGGGCGTCAGGTCGGGGTTCTGCTCCTCGGCCACCACCTGGTACATCGCCAGCAGCCACATCGCGGTGGCGTTGATGGTCATCGACGTGTTCATCGACGTCAGGGGGATGTCGGCGAAGAGGTGGCGCATCTCGCCCAGGTGCGGCACCGGCACCCCGACCTTGCCGACCTCGCCGGTCGACATCACCGAGTCGGGGTCGTAGCCGGTCTGGGTCGGCAGGTCGAAGGCCACCGACAGCCCGGTCTGCCCCTTGGACAGGTTGTTGCGGTACAGCTCGTTCGACGCCTGCGCGGTCGAGTGGCCGGCGTACGTGCGCATCACCCAGGGGCGGTCCTTCTCAGGACGCGCGAGCAGGGGTCGGTCCTTCTCCGTCATGGACAGAGGGTAGAACGGGATCTACGCGCTGGTAACCGGCTCGGGTGTGGCTTATCCGACACCCAGGGCCGCGCGGTCGACGTCGACGACCCGGATCAGGTGCGAGAGGTGCAGCAGCCGACGCACCGCCGGGCCGCAGCCGCGCAGGGTCAGGTGCCCCCCGCGCAGGTCGGCCGCCCTGCTGGCCACGGCCAGCACCCGCAGGGCCGTGACGTCGGCGCCCGAGACCGCGGAGAGGTCGACCACGACGTGCCCGTGGCGGGCCAGGTGGTCGTAGACCGCGGCACGCACCTCGGTGGTGCTGCGCACGTCGAGGTCGCCCTCGAGCCGCAGCGTGGCTCCGTCCCTGCTGATCCGCATGTGCCCTCCCGCCCGCTGGCCCCGCTCCCCCGGTGGAACGCGACTCGGCGTGGTCGTCCTCACACACCTTGACGTGTCGGCGGCCCGGATGGTTGCACCGCGCGGCCACTTTTCTGCTCCGTGTCGCGACCGACCAGCGCGAGCGCACCCGTGCCGAGCCCCAGCAGGGCCATCCCGGCCACCCCCTCGGGCGCGAAGATGTGCCCGACGTGCACCAGCCAGGCCCCCGCCAGCAGCACCACCCCGACCAGGCCGACCAGCACGGGCGCGCGCAGGCGCACGACCTGGTCGACGACCAGCACCCCCACGCAGACCAGCAGCGCCCACGAGCCCACCTCACCCAGCGGCGTGCCGATGCGGAACATCTGGCTGACCGCGGCCGGTCGCTCCACGCCCGGCCCGAGCTGGTGGGTCACCCAGCCGGCGCCGATGCCGCTCACCACGTCGAGCGCGGTGTAGAACGTGGCGTAGACGTAGGCCGACAGGCGCACCACCCAGGCGACCGCGTCGGTGCGCCCCCGCACCAGCACCGCCAGGGCCACGCCGACCAGCGGGAAGACCAGCAGGCCCGGCACGTGCAGCGCGAACCACCGCCACGCGGTGTCGTAGGAGAGCCCGTGGGGGTGGAACAGGCCGGCGGCGGCCAGGGTCAGGCCCGGCAGTGCCAGCGCCAGCGGCCAGAGGAGTCGGCGTGCCATGCGCCGAACCTACGCACGCCCCGGAGGCGCTGCACCCACCCGTGGCTACCCTTCAGCCATGGTCAACCTGACGCGCATCTACACCCGCACCGGCGACGCCGGCGAGACCCGGCTCGGCGACATGAGCGTCACGACGAAGACCGACACCCGGTTGCAGGCCTACGCCGACGTCGACGAGGCCAACGCCCACCTGGGCCTGGCCGTGGCCCAGGGCGGCCTCGAGGACGACGTCGTGCAGCTGCTCGTGCACGTGCAGAACGACCTCTTCGACGTCGGGGCCGACTTCTGCACCCCGGTGGTCGCCGAGCCGGAGTACCCGCCGCTGCGCATCACCCAGGACTACGTCGACCGGCTCGAGGGCTGGTGCGACCACTACAACGAGCCGCTGGAGAAGCTGCGCTCCTTCATCCTCTCCGGCGGCACCGTCGGCGGCGCCCACCTGCACGTCGCGCGCACGGTCGTACGCCGCGCGGAGCGCTCGGCCTGGGCGGCGCACGCCGAGCACGGCGAGAGCATGAACCCGCTGGCCATCACCTACCTCAACCGGCTCTCCGACCTGGTCTTCATCCTGGCCCGCCACGCCAACCGAGAGCGCGGCGACGTGCTGTGGGTGCCCGGCGGCGAGCGCTGAGGCGACGTCGTGACCCCTGACCGGTTCTGGCGCCTCGTCGAGCTGCTCGCCGGCACCGCCGACGAGGAGACCGTCCCCCGGCTGGAGGCGGCCCTGGCGCCCGGTGAGCACGAGACCTTCGCCGACGCGGTGCAGGACCACGTCGACCGGTTGCTGGCGCGACGGGAGGTGCCGGGCTCGCACGCCGGCGACACCGCCGAGCACCTCGCGGCCGCCGTGGTCGCCGCGGGGCGCGACACCTACGAGCGCGAGCTCGCCCTCGACACCCCCCTCGACCCCGGCCGGTGGCGCTGGGAGGAGGCCGAGAGGCTCCTGGTGGCCGGGCTCGTCGCGGAGGAGGAGCCCCACGACGGCGTCGGCGACCTCGCCGAGCAGCTGGGCGTCCACCTGCAGTGGCGCTCGGTGCAGGTGCCGGACGGGGTGCTCACCAGCTGGGGCGAGGAGGTCGCCGAGATCGACGGGGTCCTCGGCGACGACCCCGCCTTCGGACGCGTCCCCGCCGACGACCCGCACTGGCACGAGGCGCTGCAGCGCCTCGCCGAGGACCCCGAGTTCCACCACCGTCGAGCCGCCGTGGCCGGCCTCGAGCTGCACGTCGTGGTGCGCGACACCGACGAGGCGACGCTGAGCGCCTTCCCCGACGCCGACGCCGCCGAGCACGTCGTGCTCGTCGTCCCGGTCGAGGCGATGACCGCCGACCCCCACCGCGCCGAGGCCTACGTCGAGGCCGTGGTCACCATGCTCGTCTCGTTGACCGAGGACTAGGACGCCACGCCGGCCGTGCGGTCCCGCGTGGCGCCGACGCTGAGCGCCGCGGGAAGCATGAGCACGGCGACGACCAGCAGCACCTCGAGGGTCCCGACCCGGTCGGCGAGCCGACCCAGCAGCGGCGGGCCGGCGAGGAACGCGCCGTACCCGATCGTCGAGACCACCGAGACGCGCAGCGCGGCGCCCTGCGGGTCGTCGGCGGCTGCGCTCATCCCGACCGGGAAACCCAGCGAGGCGCCCAGCCCCCAGGCCAGGATGCCGGCGGCGACCACGACGGGCGAGCCGCCCAGCACCGTGGCCAGGGTCCCGGCGCCCGCCAGGGCGGCGCAGCCCAGCAGCACCGGGGAGCGGCCCCAGCGGTCCAGCAGCAGCGGGCCCAGCAGGCGACCGGTGGTCATCGCCACCACGAAGAGCGCGAACCCGGACACCCCGACCCACGTCTCGACCCCGTAGCCGTCGATGAGGGCCAGCGAGAGCCAGTCGTTGGCGGTGCCCTCGACCATCGCGAAGCAGAGCACCATCAGGCCGATCGCCAGGGTGCGCGGCTCGGTCCACGCCGAGCGGCGCGCCGGGGACCCGGGCGCCGGGTCGTGGCCACCGGCCGCCGGGCGGGCGGGGGCGAAGCGCGCGGCGCTCCCCCAGGCCAGCGCCCAGGCGAGGCCGGCGACGCCGGTCAGGTGGACGAGCAGCGGCACGTCCAGGGCCACGACCAGCACCCCCAGGCCCGCGCCGATCATCGAGCCCAGGCTCCAGCCGGCGTGGAAGCGCGGCATGATCGTGCGGGCCAGGCCCCGCTCCACCTCGGCGGCCTCGACGTTCATGGCCACGTCCCACACGCCGGTGCCGGTGCCGTGCACCAGCAGCCCCGCCGCGGTGACCGGGACCGACCCGGTGCTCACCCCGAGCGCTGCCAGGCCCAGCCCGCACGTGTCGAGCCCGGCCCCCAGCCGCACGGTGGCACCGGCGCCGATCCGGTTGATCACGTGGCCGGTGCTGGGCAGGGCCACCAGCGAGCCCGCCGCGACGGCGAGCAGCAGCAGCCCCAGCGAGCCGTTGCTCAGGGCCAGCCGCTCGCGCACGTCGGGCAGCCGGGAGACGAGGGAGGCGAAGACCAGCCCGTTGAGCACGAAGGTCAGCGCCACCGCGTTGCGGGCACGCAGCAGGGTCGTATCGGGCCGATCGACGGCCCGCTCGGCGGTGCGGGGCATCCGCCCATCGTGCCAGTTGACCGGTCAACCAGCCAAGGCGCCCCTGTTGGTTGAGGAGGTTGCGCAGCAACCGTCTGATACGGAAGTACGACACTCCTGAGACGCCGTTGGCCTGGAGTGAC
>NZ_JBDYKJ010000007.1:0-94037 GCF_040012395.1 Nocardioides sp. 31GB23
GCTGCTGCGTGCGGCGGCGGGAGCCGCTCAGGCGGACTTCTTCTTCTTGGTCTCGCTCTCGCGCAGCACCAGCTCGGCCGCGACGCTGATCTCGCCGGCCGACGCGTCGGCGGTGAAGAGCAGCTCGCCCACGATGCGGCCCGAGCGGCGCAGGTCGTCGGCGGCCTGCTCGGCCGCGCGCACCAGCGCCTCGGGGCCACGCACCTCGACCCGGCCCAGCTCGGCGCGCATCGAGACCTTGGCCTGCGACTTGGCGCCGCGGATGCCGACCAGGGCCGCGGCGACGGCGTCGAGCACGCCGGGGTCGGCGGCGGCCGCCGCGCCCAGGTCGATCTCGGTGGGCCAGCTGGCGCGGTGGATGGAGCCCTCCTGCCACCACGACCAGACCTCCTCGGTCACGTAGGGCAGGAACGGGGCCAGCAGGCGCAGCTGGACCTGCAGAGCGATGGCCAGCGTGGCCTTCGCCGAGGCGGTCGCCGCGCCGCCGTCCTCGGCGTACGCGCGCTCCTTGACCAGCTCGAGGTAGTCGTCGCAGAACTCCCAGAAGAACTTCTCGACGCTCTCGAGGGCGCTGGTGTAGTCGTAGGCGTCGAACGACTCGGTGGCCCGGCGCACCACCAGGGCCAGGCGGCCCAGCAGCGCGCAGTCGACCGGCTCGGAGACCTCGAAGGCGTTGCACGAGGTCGCGCCGACGTTGCCGAGCACGAACTTGGAGGCGTTGAGGACCTTCATGGCCAGGCGGCGCCCGACCTTCATCTGGGCCTCGTCGAAGGGCGAGTCGAGGCCCGGGCGGGCCATCGCGGCGCGCCAGCGCACGGCGTCGGCGCCGAACTTCTCGAGGATCTCGGTCGGCACGACCACGTTGCCCTTGGACTTCGACATCTTCTTGCGGTCGGGGTCGAGGATCCAGCCCGACAGCATCGCGTGGGTCCACGGGGTGCGCCCGTGCTCGAAGTGCGCGCGCACCACGCGGCTGAAGAGCCAGGTGCGGATGATGTCGTGGCCCTGGGTGCACAGGTCCATCGGGAAGACCCGCTCGAAGAGGTCGGTGTCGTCCTCCCAGCCGCCGGCGATCTGCGGGGTCAGCGACGAGGTGGCCCAGGTGTCCATCACGTCGGGGTCGCCGAGGAAGCCACCGGGCTGGTTGCGCTGCGACTCGTCGTAGCCGCGCGGGGCGTCGGTGGACGGGTCGACGGGCAGCTCGGCCTCGGTGGGCAGCAGCGGGTGCTCGTAGTCGGGCTCGCCCTCGGCGTCGAGGGGGTACCAGACCGGGAAGGGGATGCCGAAGAAACGCTGGCGCGAGATCAGCCAGTCACCGTTGAGGCCGCCGACCCAGTTGTCGTAGCGGTGCTTCATGTGGGTGGGCAGCCAGGTGATCTCGTCGGCGCGGGCGAGCATCTCGCCGCGCAGGTCGGCGTCGCGCCCACCGTTGCGCACGTACCACTGGCGGGTCGCGACGATCTCGAGGGGCTTGTCGCCCTTCTCGAAGAAGTTCGCCATCCGCTGGGTCGGCTTCGGGTCACCCTCGAGGTCGCCGACCTCGCGCAGCATCGCGACCATCTCCTCGCGCGCCGAGAACGTCGTCTTGCCGGCCAGGCGCTGGTAGGACTCCTCGGCCGCGGCCAGCCAGGGCGGCGTCTCGCGCGTGAACCGGCCGTCGCGACCGATCACGGTGCGCACCGGCAGGTCGAGCTCACGCCACCAGGTGACGTCGGTCAGGTCGCCGAAGGTGCAGCACATGGCGATGCCGGCGCCCTTGTCCATCTCGGCGCCCGGGTGGGCCAGCACCGGCACCTCCACGCCGAAGACCGGCGAGGTGACGGTGGTGCCGAACAGCGGCTGGTAGCGCTCGTCGTCGGGGTGCGCGACCAGCGCCACGACGCTGGGGATCAGCTCGGGGCGGGTCGTCTCGATGTGGATCGGGGTGCCGTCGGGGGCGTGGTAGGCGACGCGGTGGTACGCGCCGGCGTACTCACGGGCCTCGAGCTCGGCCTGCGCGACGGCGGTCTGGAAGGTGACGTCCCACAGCGTGGGCGCCTCCTGCAGGTAGGCCTCGCCGCGCGCGAAGTTGCGCAGGAACGCGCGCTGGCTGACGGTCTGCGCCTTCGGGCCGATGGTCGTGTAGTGCTGCGACCAGTCGACCGAGAGGCCCAGGGTGCGCCACAGCGACTCGAAGACCTCCTCGTCCTGAGCGACCAGCTCCTCGCACAGGGCGATGAAGTTGGGCCGGCTCACCGGCACCTGCTTCTTGGGGTCGGGCTTGGCCGGCGGGGTGAAGTCGGGGTCGTAGGGCAGCGAGGGGTCGCAGCGCACGCCGTAGTAGTTCTGCACCCGGCGCTCGGTGGGCAGGCCGTTGTCGTCCCAGCCCATCGGGTAGAAGACCGACTTGCCCTGCATGCGCTGGTAGCGCGCGATCAGGTCGGTGTGGGTGTAGGAGAAGACGTGGCCCACGTGCAGGCTGCCGCTGACGGTCGGCGGGGGAGTGTCGATGGAGTAGACGTTCTCCCGCGGCTGGGTGCGGTCGAAGGCGTAGGTGTCCTGCTCCTTCCAGCGCGCCGCCCAGGTCGACTCGAGACCCTCGAGCGCCGGCTTCTCCGGTACGACGAGGGCACGCGCGTCGGTGCTCGTCGTGTCGGTGGCCTGCTGCGTGGTCTCGGTCATGGGGGAATCCTATGAGTGGCGCCTCGAGGGGTGCGAACCCGCGTCGTGCCCGAAACCGGCGTGCGGTGCCCGCCGGGCAGCACCTAGCGTGCGCCCCGTGACGTCCTTCCTCTTCGAGAGCACCACCGACCCGGCCGACTTCCTGGACCGTGCCGGGGCCCACCTGGCCCTCGAGCCGGTGCTCGCCACGGTGCTCGCCGGCTCCGCCCACGGCGTGCTGGAGGGCGGTGCGTCGCGGCCGGCGCACCCGCAGTGGTGGGTCAGCGTGCTGGCCGGTCGCGGCGCGGAGGTGGTGGGCGTGGCGATGCGCACCGCGCCCTTCCGGCCTTACCCGATGTGGGTGCACCAGATGCCCGACGAGGCCGCGGTCGCGCTGGCGCACTGGGTGCACGAGCGCGGCGACGACGTCACCGCCGCCAACGGGGCGCTGCCCGCGGTGCGGGTCTTCATGGACGAGCTGGCCCGGCTGCGCGGCGCGGCGGCGTACGTGCACGAGCACCTGCGGCTCTTCGAGCTGCGCCGGCTCGTGGAGCCCCGGGCGACGCGCGGGGCGGCCCGGGCCGCCGGGCCGGCCGACCTCGACCTGCTCACCTGCTGGGCGGCGGCGTTCTCGGTCGACGCCGACGAGCAGGCCGGTCGCCCGCCCGAGCCCCTCGAGCACCTCGACCGCGAGTGGACGCGTGAGCGCCTCGAGCGCGGGCTGCTGTGGGTCTGGCAGGTCGACGGTGTGCCGGTGCACTTCAGCGCGCGCACGCCGGCGCGCTTCGGCGCGGCCCGGATCGGTCCCGTCTACACCCCTGCCCAGCACCGTGGGCACGGCTACGCCAGCGCGCTCGTGGCGCACCTGAGCCGCGGCGTGCTCGACGAGGGCGCGCGGCCCACCCTCTTCACCGACCAGGCCAACCCGGTCTCCAACCGGATCTACCAGGCGCTGGGCTACGAGGCGGTCACCGACACCGCCAACCTGCGGCTCACCACACCAGCACCGGCTTGACGACCCGCCCGGCCAGCACGTCGGCGACCGCCTGGTCGACCTGCTCGAACGGGTAGGTGGTGACCAGGGCGTCGAGGTCGAAGCGGCCGGCCTCGCGCAGCGCCAGCAGCCGGGGGACCATCTCCTGCGGGTCGGAGTCGCCCTCGATCGACGACATCACCCGCTTGCCGCCCTGCAGCAGGTCGATGGCGTCGAGCTGGTACTCCTCGGGGCCGAGCCCGAGCGCCACCAGGGTGCCGCGCGGGGCGAGGGCCTGCTGGGCCTGCTTGACCACGACCGGCAGTGCCGTGGTGTCGATGGCGTACGTCGATCCCGCGCCGCCGGTGAGCTCCTTGACGCGGGCGACCACCTCGGCCGGCTCCAGCCCGCCGGCGTCGACGGGGGTCGCCCCGAGGCGCTGCGCCTCGGCGAGCCGGCCGCCCACGAGGTCGACGGCCAGCACGGTCGCGACCCCCTCGGCCACCGCGGCCGCCACGGCGGCGAGCCCGACGCCGCCGGCGCCGTACACCGCCAGGGAGTCGGACGGGGTGGGACGCAGCACGTTGAGCACGGTGCCGGCGCCGGTCTGGAATCCGCAGCCGTAGGGCGCGGCGATGCGCAGGTCGAGCGCGGGGTCGACCACGACGCAGTTGTCGGCGTGCGCGAGGGCGTGGCGCGCGAGGCTGGACTGGCCGAAGAAGGAGCCGAAGACGGGGGAGCCCTCGTGGGTCATGGTGGTCGAGCCGTCGGGGCGCATGCCCATGTAGTTGAGCAGCAGCGTCTGCTCGCAGTAGCCCACGTCGCCGGCCCGGCACGGTGCGCACGCGCGGCAGGAGCGGAAGGAGAGCACGACGTGGTCGCCCACCGCGATGCCCTCGACGCGTGGGCCGACGGCCTCGACGACGCCGGCACCCTCGTGGCCGAAGACGTGGGGGAACATCTCCGGCGGCAGGAAGTGGCGCATCGTCAGGTCGGTGTGGCACAGCCCGGTGGCCACGATCCGCACCAGCACCTCGTCGTCGCGGGGGTCGTCGAGCTCGACCTCCGTGAGCTCGAAGGCGCCGCCCTGCTCGGTGACGATCGCCGCTGTCGTCCTCATGCGCAGAACTAGAACGCGTTACAGAGTCGGGGTCAAGGGGGTCGCGTCCCTAGACTGGACCGGACATGAGTGACGCATCCGCCCTGCCAGACGACGAGACCGTCGTGCCCCGCGCCGCCGAGACCTTCAGCGAGGTCGAGGACGCCCTGCTCTCGCGCTGGCCCGAGACCCGCCTCGAGCCCTCGCTGGAGCGGATCGAGGCGTTCCTCGAGCTGCTCGGCGACCCGCAGCGATCCTTCCGGATGATCCACCTGACCGGGACCAACGGCAAGACCTCCACCTCGCGGATGGTCGACGCGCTGCTGCGCGCCCTCGAGCTGCGCACCGGGCGCTTCACCAGCCCGCACGTGGAGACCATGAACGAGCGGATCAGCGTCGACGGCGAGCCGCTCGACGACGACGCCTTCGTGCGCGCCTTCAACGACGTCGCGCCCTACACGCACCTGGTCGACGAGGACCAGGCCCACCCGCTGTCGTTCTTCGAGACCGTGGTCGGCATGGCCTACGCCGCCTTCGCCGACGCCCCGGTCGACGTGGCCGTCGTCGAGGTCGGCATGGGCGGCTCGTGGGACGCCACCAACGTCGCCGACGCCGACGTGGCCGTGGTGCTGCCGGTCGCGGTCGACCACGCCCGCTACCTCGGCGGCACCACCGAGGCGATCGCCCACGAGAAGGCCGGCATCATCAAGGCCGGCTCGACCGTCGTGATGGCCCAGCAGGAGGCCGAGGCCGGCGCGGTGCTGCTGGCCCGCGCCGCCGAGGTCGGTGCCACCGTGGCCCGCGAGGGCCTGGAGTTCGGCGTGGTGGCGCGCACGCCCGCCGTGGGCGGGCAGATGGTCTCGCTGCAGGGCCTGCGGGCGCGCTACGACGACGTCTTCCTGCCGCTCTACGGCGCCCACCAGGCCCAGAACGCCGCCGTCGCGCTGGCCGCGGTCGAGGCGTTCGCCGCCTCCGGTCCCGACGCGCAGCCGCTGGACGCCGAGCTCGTGCGCGCCGCCTTCGCCGACGTGACCTCGCCGGCCCGGCTCGAGGTCGTGCGGCGCAGCCCCACGGTCGTGCTCGACGCCGCCCACAACCCCCACGGCGCCGAGGCCGTCGGCGCCGCCCTCGAGGACTCCTTCACCTTCGAGCCGCTGATCGGCGTGCTCGGCGTGATGGGCGACAAGGACGCCGAGGGCCTGCTGGTCGCCCTCGAGCCGCACCTGGCCCACGTCGTGTGCACCCAGAACAGCACCGACCGGGCGATGCCGGCCGCCGCGCTGGGCGCCGCCGCCGTCGAGGTCTTCGGCGAGGACCGTGTCACCGTCATCGAGCGGCTCCTCGACGCGGTCGACGCCGCCGCCGCGCTCGCCGAGGCGGGCGAGACCGTGGGCTCCTCGATCGGCTCGGGGGCGGTGCTGGTCACCGGGTCGGTGGTCACCGCCGGCGAGGCCCGCACGCTGCTCACCCGCGGCCGCCGCGTCCCCGGCACCCCCCGCGAGGAGGACGAGGAGTGAACCGCTCGCCCCGCCGCGGCATGTGCGCCGCGATCCTCTCGCTCGAGGCGATCACCCTCGGGCTGACCACGCCGGTGCTGGTCTCGCTGACCGACGTGCCCACCGGGCTCGCCCTGCTGATCGGCCTCGGGCTGGCCGTGGTGTGCCTGCTGCTGGCCGGCATGCTGCGCTCCGAGTGGGCCTACACCGCCGGCTGGGTGGTGCAGGGCGCCGCGATCGCGCTGGGCCTGGTGATCCCGATGATGTTCTTCCTGGGCGGCGTCTTCGCCCTGCTCTGGGGCACCGCGGTCCTCCTGGGGCGCAGGATCGAGAGCGAGCGGGCCGCCGCCTACGCGGCGTACGAGGCGGAGCAGGGCAGCTAGGCCCTAGGCCCGCAGGGCGGCCGTGACCGCTGCCAGGGCCCGGTCCAGCTCGGCGTCGGTGCAGCCCCCGAAGCCGAGCACCAGCCCGCTGCGTGGCACCGAGCGGCAGTAGTCGTCGAGCAGCGGCACGTCGAAGCCCGCCGCGAGCGCCGCGTCCCGGGCCCGCCGGGCCGCGTCCGCCGGCAGCGGGACGGTGGCGTACATCCCCGCGACCGGTCCGTCGAGGTGGGCGCCGAGCACCTCGACCACCCGCGCCGCCCGGGCCGCGTAGGTGCGCCGCGCCGAGCGGACCACGCGGTCGACGTAGCCCTCGCGCAGCAGGGAGAGGTAGGCCCGCTGCACCGGCCAGGGTGCGGCGTCGTGGGTGCGCGCCCGCTGCTCGTCGATGCGGGCGCCGAGCCCGGCCGGCGGCACCACCCAGCCCAGGCGCAGGCTGGGGGAGACCGACTTGCTGGTGGTGCCCAGGTAGGCGACCCGCTCGCGGTCGAGGCTGGCCAGGGCGGGGATGGGCGCCACGTCGTAGCGGAACTCCGAGTCGTAGTCGTCCTCGACCAGCACCGCCCCGGCCTCGCGGGCCGCCGCCAGCAGCGCCAGCCGCTCGGCTCCCGGCATGGTGCGCCCGAGCGGGTGCTGGTGGGCCGGGGTGACGTACGCCGCCGCGAGACCGCGCAGGTCGGAGCCGGCCGCCCCGGGCGGCAGGTCGACGACCCGGCGCCCGGCGGCCTCGACCGTGGCGACGGCCGCGCGGTAGCCGGGGTCCTCCACCCCCACGGGCCCCGGGGCCAGCGCGCCCAGCAGGTGCCGCAGCCCGTCGGTGGTGCCGACCGTGACCCGCACGTCGTCGGGGTCGACCTCCAGCCCCCGGGTGCGGGTCAGCCGCGCCGCGAGCTCGGCGCGCAGCTCGGGCAGCCCCCGTGGGTCGTCGTACCCACGAGGCGGGGTGGCGGCCGCGACGTCGCGCCAGGCCCGGCGCCACAGGCCCTGGTGGCGCGGGTCGATCCAGGGCGTGCCGGTGTCGAGGCGCACGAGCGGTGCCTCGCCGGTCGCCGGGCTGGGCCGGCGGGGGCGCGGTGCCGCGCCGGCGCTGCGGCCGGCGGCCACGAAGGTGCCCGACCCGTGCCGCCCCTCGAGCCAGCCCTCGGCCACGAGCTGCGCCCACGCCTGCTCCACCACGCTGCGGGCCACGCCGAGCTCGACGGCCAGCGCGCGACTGCTGGGCAGCCGCTCGCCGGGGCGCAGCCGTCCGTCGGTCACGCGGTCGCGCACCGCGTCGGCCAGCTGGACGCCCAACGGGGCGGGAGCGGTGCGGTCGAGGTGCAGGGCGAGCGAGGTCATCAGGAGTGGCCTGTCGAAGTCGGGCGCAAGTGGCCCTCGAGAGCGGGCCACTTCACGACCACGATGGTCGCATGACCACCGCACCGCTCTCACCCACCGACCGCACCACCGCCACCCGCGGCCGGCACCGCATGGTCGACGACCGGGCCGCCCTGCACGCCCTGCTCGACGAGGCGCTGGTGGCCCACCTGGGCCTCGTCGTCGGGTCGGGGCCCGACGCGCACCCCCTCGTCCTGCCCACGGCGTACGCCGCCGACCCCGACGGCCCCGACGACGGCGGCTCGCTCTACCTGCACGGCTCGGTCGGCGCCGGCTGGCTGGCCCCGGTGCTCGCCGGCGAGGTCTGCGTGAGCATCACCCTGCTCGACGGGCTGGTCGCGGCGCGCTCGGGCTTCCACCACTCCATGAACTACCGCAGCGCCGTGGTGGTGGGGCGGCCCCGGCTGGTCGACGACGAGGCGGAGCGGGCCAGGGCGCTCGACCTGGTGGTCGACCAGGTGGTGCCCGGGCGCTCGGCGACGCTGCGCCCGCACACCCGCAAGGAGCTGGCCGCCACGGTCGTGCTGGCCCTGCCGCTCGCCGAGGCGTCCTTGAAGGTCCGCGGAGGTGGCCCAGTCGACGACGAGGCCGACGTCGAGGCGGGCGTGTGGGGAGGCCACGTGCCGCTGCGGCTGGTGGCCGGCGAGCCGGTCGCCGACGCCGATGCGCGCGACGTGGCGGTGCCCGCCGACGTGGCCGCACGCGCGGCGGGGCTCGGGGCTCGGTAGGCTCGCGGCCATGACCGAGCGCACCCTTGCCCTGATCAAGCCCGACGGCGTCCGCCGCGGCCTCACCGGCGAGATCGTGCGCCGCATCGAGGCCAAGGGCTACACCCTGGTCCGCCTCGAGCTGCGCGAGGCCACCCCCGAGCTGCTCGCCGAGCACTACGAGGAGCACCACGGCAAGCCCTTCTACGAGCCGCTCGTCGAGTTCATGCTCTCCGGCCCGGTCGTGGCGATGGTGCTCGAGGGTGAGCGCTGCATCGAGGGCTTCCGCTCGCTGGCCGGCGCCACCGACCCGACCGCAGCCGCCCCCGGCACCATCCGCGGCGACCTGGGCCGCGACTGGGGCCTGAAGGTGCAGCAGAACCTGGTGCACGGCTCGGACGCCCCCGAGACCGCCGAGCGCGAGATCGGCATCTGGTTCCCCGAGCGCTGACCCGGCCCGAACTTCGCCCTGACCCGGCCTGAACTTCCCACTGACCCGGCCTGAACTTCCCACTGACCCGGCCCGAACCCACGTTTGTAGGTCCGGGCCGACTCGGCGGGAGATCTGGGCCGGGTCAGTGCGACATTTGGGACGGGTCGGCGGGGGATTTGCGCCGGGTCAGCGGGGGATGTGGGCCGGGTCGCGCGTGGTGGAGACGGGTGTGACTCGTGTGGCGCGTGGTGACTCGGCGTGGCGTCCGGGATCTGTGGTAGGCGCTCCTTAGGCTCGGGACCGGGTCGTGCCGGGATCGTGCGCGCGGGGCGGCCTACCTTCCCCGGTCAGCACTCGCGCACGAGGGACCACGAGGCGCACCTGCCATGGCGAACAGCTTCTTCGGCCGCGACATGGCCGTCGACCTCGGCACCGCCAACACGCTGGTCTACGCCCGCGGCCGCGGCGTGCTGCTCGACGAGCCCAGCGTCGTGGCGCTGAACTCGACGACCGGCGAGATCCTGGCGGTGGGCCACGAGGCCAAGCGGATGATCGGGCGCACGCCCGACAACATCACCGCCATCCGCCCGCTCAAGGACGGCGTGATCGCCGACTTCGAGGCGACCGAGCAGATGCTGCGCTACTTCATCCAGCAGGTGCACCGCCGCAGCGCCTTCGCCAAGCCCCGCATGGTCATCTGCGTGCCCAGCGGCATCACCGCCGTCGAGCAGCGCGCGGTCAAGGAGGCCGGCTACCAGGCCGGCGCCCGCCGGGTCTACATCGTCGAGGAGCCGATGGCCGCCGCGATCGGCGCCGGCCTGCCGGTGCACCAGGCCACCGGCAACATGGTCGTCGACGTCGGCGGCGGCACCACCGAGGTCGCCGTGATCAGCCTCGGCGGCATCGTGACCAGCCTGTCGATCCGCACCGCCGGCGACGACCTCGACGCCGCGATCGTGGCGTGGATGAAGAAGGAGTACTCGCTCATGCTGGGCGAGCGCACCGCCGAGGAGGTCAAGATGACCCTCGGCTCGGCGTTCCCGCTGCCGGACGAACCGGAGGCCGAGATCCGCGGCCGCGACATGATCTCCGGCCTGCCGCGCACCGTCGTGGTCTCCAGCGCCGAGGTCCGCCAGGCCCTCGAGGAGCCGCTGCACGCCATCGTCGACGCGGTGCGCACCACCCTCGACCAGACCCCGCCCGAGCTGGCCGGCGACATCATGGACCGCGGCATCGTGCTCACCGGCGGCGGCGCGCTGCTGCGCGGCCTCGACGAGCGCCTGCGCCACGAGACCGGCATGCCCGTGCACGTGGCCCCCGACCCGCTGAGCTCGGTGGCGCTGGGCGCCGGCAAGTGCGTCGAGGAGTTCGAGGCCCTGCAGCAGGTGCTCGTCACGGACCCGAGGCGCTACTGATGGCCCTGCTCGACCGCGTCAGCACCGCCCGCCGCACCCCCGGTACGCCGCGCGAGGAGCAGCCGGCGCGCCCCGGGCGACCCGGCCGCACCCGGCGTACCCGCTCGCTGATGGCCCGCCACGAGCGCCGCGAGCGCCGGTGGGGCCACGACGGCGGCCCCGGCGCCGAGCCGCCGCGCGCCTCGCGCTCGCTGCTGGTCGCCCTGCTGCTGGCCAGCGCCACGGTGACCACCCTCGACCTGGCCACCGGTGAGGACTCGCCGCTCGACCCGGTGCGCGGCGTGCTCGCCGACACGATGGGTCCCGCCCAGAGCGCGGCGACCGCCGTGGTGCGGCCCTTCACGGCGATCGGCGGCTGGTTCGAGAGCAACGGCTCGCTGCGCGACGAGGTCGCGGCCCTCGAGGCCGAGAACTCCGCGCTGCGCTCCGAGCTCAACACCTCCGCCTACGACCGCAACCGCCTCGCCGAGTACGACGGCCTGACCAGCGTCGCGGCCGACCACGGCTACTCCCTGGTGCCCTCGCGGGTCGTCGGCGTGGGCCCGGCGCAGTCGTTCTCGAGCACCGTGACCATCGACGCCGGCACCGACGCGGGCGTGCAGCCCGACATGACGGTCGTCAACAACGACGGCCTCGTCGGGCGGGTGCTCAGCGCCGGCCGCTCCACCGCCACGGTGCTGCTGCTCGTCGACCCCGAGGCGACCGTCGGGGCCCGGGTGGGCGACTCGATGGAGATGGGCTTCCTCAGCGGACGCGGCGTGATCGGCGACGAGGGCCGCCTCGACCTCGAGCTGGTCGACGACTCCTCGGTGCCCGCGCGCGCCGACAGCGTGGTGACCTGGGGCAGCGACGGCGGCGCGCCGTACCTGGCCGGCATCCCCGTCGGGCGCGTGACCAAGGTCTACTCCTCGCTGCGCGAGACCGCCCAGCGCGCGGTGATCGACCCGTACGTCGACTTCGGCGCGCTCGACCTCGTCGGCGTGGTCGTGCCCACCGGCACCCGCAGCGACCGCGGCATCATCGGTGCCGACGGCGAGATCGCCGGGGGTGAGCGGTGAGCGCGGTGCGCGCCGCCGTCGCGGCCGTGGCCGTCGCGCTCGCGCTGGTGCTGCAGGTCTCCGTCTTCGGCCCGCTGGCCTGGGAGGGCGTCGTGCCCAACCTGTGCCTGCTCGTGGTGGTGGCCGCGGCACTGACCCGCGGGCCGCAGTTCGCGATGGTCCTGGGCTTCGGGGCGGGGCTGCTGCTCGACCTCGCACCCCCCGCCGACCACGTGGCTGGGCGCTGGGCGCTGGCGCTGCTGCTGGTGGGCTACCTGGTGGGCCGGGTGCGACCGGAGTCGCGGCCCACCGCGACCACGGTCGTCGCCACCGTCGCCGGTGCGTCCTTCGTGGGCACCTCGGTCTTCGCGCTCAGCGGCGTGGTGCTCTCCGACCCGGTCGTCGGGGTGGGGGAGACCCTCTCGGTGCTGGCGGTCTCGCTGGTCTGGGACGTGCTGCTCACCCCCTTCGTGCTGCCCCCGCTGATGGCGCTGTTCCGCCGTCTCGAACCGGTCCACGCCCTGTGAGCCGCCCCGTGAGCCGCTCCGTGAGCCGCCCTGTGAACCGCCCCCTGAGCAATCCCGTGAGGTCCAGCTGATGCGTGCTCCCACCCGCGGCGAGGAGGCGACCGGCACCCGCCGCTCGCGCCTGCGGATCGTGGTGATCCAGGCCCTGGTGCTCTCGCTGTTCGCGACCCTGCTGGTGCGGCTGTACTACCTGCAGGTCGTCACCGGCGAGGAGTACACCGCCCAGGCCGCCTCGCAGTCGGTGCGCGACATCGTCGTGCAGCCCCAGCGCGGTCTCATCGTCGACGACATGGGTCGTCCCCTGGTCACCAACCGCACCGCGTGGGTCGTCTCCGTCGACCGCACCCTGCTGGGCAAGATGGGCGGGCGCGACCGGCGCGAGGTCCTCGACCGGGTCGCCACCGTCACCGGCGAGGAGCGCGCCACGCTCGAGAAGCGCCTGGTCACCTGCGGCGACGAGGGATCGGTCAGCGGCACCTGCTGGAACGGCTCGCCCTACCAGCCCGTGCCGGTGGCCACCGACGTCGAGCGCGGGGTCGCGCTGAAGATCCTCGAGCAGCCCGAGGACTACCCCTCGGTGCTGGCCGAGCAGCAGACCGTGCGCGCCTACCCGCGCCCCTACGGCGTCAACCTCGCCCACGTGCTGGGCTACCTCAGCCCGATCACCGAGGACGAGCTCGACCAGGCCGAGTCCGACGGCGACGCCAGCGTCAACGGCGCCTCGTCCGTGGGCCGGGCCGGCGTCGAGAAGCAGTACGACGCGTGGTTGCGCGGCATGCCCGGCTACCAGTCCGTGGCGGTCGACTCGATGGGCCGCGTGCTGGGCGAGGACAGCGAGACCCAGGCCCGCCCCGGCGACACCCTGGTCACCTCGATCGACGCCCGCGTGCAGAGCGTGGTCGAGGAGCAGCTCGCCGAGACCATCAGGACCGCGCGCGCCACCACCGACACCGTCACCGGGCGGAGGTACGCCGCCGACTCCGGCGCCGCGATCGTGCTCGAGGCCGACACCGGCCGGGTCGTGGCGATGGCCAGCCAGCCGACGTACGACCCGGAGGTCTGGGTGGGCGGGATCTCCGACAAGGAGCTGGCCCGCCTCTACTCCGAGGCCGCCGGCACCCCGCTGCTGGGCCGCGCGACCCAGGGCCAGTTCGCGCCCGGCTCGACGTGGAAGCCGTTCATGACCGCCGGCGCGCTGAGCAACGGCTACGACACCGACACGGTGCTCAACTGCTCCTCGGCGTTCCGTGTCGGCAACCGCGACTTCAAGAACTACGAGTCCGGCGCCTACGGCTCGATCTCCTTCGCCAAGGCGCTCGAGGTCTCCTGCAACACCTTCTTCTACCGCATCGGCTACGACTACTGGCGCCGACTGGGCTCCGACGTCGACGACGTCGACGCCAAGGACCCGCTGGTCGAGGAGGCCAAGGACTGGGGCTTCGGCGAGGAGACCGGCATCGACCTGCCCGGCGAGGCCTCGGGCCGAATCGCCGACCGGCAGTGGAAGCGCGACTACTACGAGTCGATGAAGGGCTACTACTGCGGCATCTCGAAGAAGCCGCAGGACGCCGACACCTCCGACTTCGTCTACAAGTTCGCCCGCGAGTTCTGCATCGAGGGCTACGCCTACCGCGCCGGTGACGCGGTGAACTTCGCGATCGGCCAGGGCGACACGATCGTCACGCCGCTGCAGCTGGCCCGGGCCTACGGCGCCATCGCCAACGGCGGCACCCTCTACGAGCCGCGCGTGGCCAAGGCGGTCGTGGGCCCCGACGGCAAGGTGCTGCGCCACATCGACCCCGAGGTGCAGGGCACCGTCGACCTGCCCGAGAAGACCTTCGGCTACATCGACCAGGCGCTGGCCGGGGTGACCCGCCAGGGCACGATGTCGTGGCGGATGATCGGCTTCCCGCTCGAGGAGGTGCCGATCCGCTCCAAGACCGGCTCGGCCGAGGTCTACGGCAAGCAGTCGACCTCGTGGGTGGCCTCCTACTCCGAGGACTACGTCGTGGTGATGATGGTCAGCCAGGGCGGCACCGGCTCGGGCACCTCGGGCCCGGCGATCCGCACGATCTGGGAGACGCTGTACGGCGTCGAGGGCGACCAGGTGCGCCCCGCGCAGGCCGCGATCCCCGGCACCGTCCCCCCGACCAGGCTGCCCACCTTCACCCGCGACGGCTCGGTGCTGCCGCCGGCGAGGACCCGCTCGAAGGACGACCGGTGAGCGCCGGCCTCCGGCTGCGCTCGCCCGGGGGGACCCGGCCGCGCCTGCGCTGGAAGGGTCTCGACTGGGTGCTGCTGGGCGCGGTGCTCGCCCTCGTGGTCGTCGGGACGCTGCTCGTGTGGTCGGCGACCTCGACGCGCGACGACCTGACCGGCGGCAACCCGCGCGCCTACCTCGAGAAGCAGCTGTTCAACATCTCGGTGGGGCTGCTGCTGATGGCGGCCGTGGTGGTCGCCGACCACCGCTGGGTGCGGGTGGCCGCGCCGGTGGTCTACCTGGCCTCGGTGCTGGGCCTGGTGCTGGTGCTGGTGATGGGCTCGACGATCAACGGCTCGCGCTCGTGGCTGATGGTCGGCGGGATGTCGGTGCAGCCGGCCGAGTTCGCCAAGCTGGCCGTCATCATCGGGATGAGCCTGGTGCTGGCGCACCGGGCCGCCGGGAGGTGGCGACCCAAGGTGGGTCTGGTCGAGGTGGTGCTGATGCTGCTGATCGCGGCCGTGCCCGCGGTGCTGATCCTGCTCCAGCCCGACCTCGGCACGATGCTGGTGCTGACCGCCACCGTGGTCGGCGTGCTCGCCGTCTCCGGGGCCCCGCGGCGCTGGCTGGCCCTGCTCGGTGCCGGCGGCGTGACCGCGGCCGTGGTCGCGGTGGCGGCCGGGGTGCTCAAGGACTACCAGGTCGACCGCTTCCTGGCCTTCACCAACCCCGACCTCGACCCCCGCGGGGCCGGCTACAACGTCGAGCAGGCCCGGGTCGCGGTCGGCAACGGCGGCCTCTTCGGCCAGGGCCTCTTCAACGGCTCGCAGACCCGCTCGGGCTTCGTGCCCGAGCAGCACACCGACTTCGTCTTCACCGTGGCCGGCGAGGAGCTCGGCCTGCTCGGCGCCGGCCTCGTCGTGGTGCTGCTCGGCGTGGTCATCTGGCGCGCGCTGGCCATCGCGACCCGCACCGAGGACGTCTTCGGCCGGGTCGCCGCCGCCGGCATCGCCTGCTGGTTCGGCTTCCAGGCCTTCCAGAACGTCGGGATGTGCCTGGGCATCATGCCGGTGACCGGCGTGCCGCTGCCCTTCGTGTCGTACGGCGGCTCCTCGATGTTCGCGGGCCTGGTCGCGGTGGGGCTGCTGCAGAACATCCACCTGCGCGCCACCGAGCCCGCTCCCCGCCGCTACTCCGCCCCACGGGTGCTGGTCGCGGCCCGCTGACCCGCGTGACCCGGCGCGCACCGGCGGCGAAATGGTCCGGGGCCCGGCGCCGCCGTACCCTGGATGCTTCGCCCCACCGCCCCACCACCGCTTGCGAGGTTGCTGCATGTCTGCGTCCACCGTCGAGACCACGCGCCAGGCAGGCCGCTCCGTCTTCGCCGACCTGGAGCCGCACCTGCCCGGCGTCTCGAAGCCGATCCAGTACGTCGGCGGCGAGCTCAACTCCACCGTCAAGGAGTGGGACGCGGCCCCCGAGGGCGAGACGGTGCGCTGGGCGCTGATGTACCCCGACGCCTACGAGGTCGGCCTGCCCAACCAGGGCGTGCAGATCCTCTACGAGGTGCTCAACGAGCGCGACTGGATCGTGGCCGAGCGCACCTACGCGGTGTGGCCCGACATGGAGGCGGTGCTGCGCGAGCACGACATCCCGCAGTTCACCGTCGACGCCCACCGCCCCGTCGGCGACTTCGACGTGCTGGGCCTGAGCTTCTCCACCGAGCTCGGCTACACCAACATGCTCACCGCCCTCGACCTGGCCCGCATCCCGTTGCACGCCGTCGACCGCGGCGAGCACGACCCGGTGGTGCTCGCCGGTGGCCACGCCGCGTTCAACCCCGAGCCGATCGCCGACTTCCTCGACGCGGCCGTGCTCGGCGACGGCGAGGAGGTCGTGCTGGCGATCTCCGAGGTGGTGCGCGAGTGGAAGGGCGAGGGCCGCCCCGGTGGTCGCGACGAGCTGCTGCGCCGCCTCGCGGTGACCGGCAACGTCTACGTGCCGAAGTTCTACGACGTCGTGCACGCCGAGGACGGCTCGATCGAGGCCGTGGTGCCCAACAAGCCGGGCGTGCCGTTCCGGGTCAAGAAGCACACCTTGATGGACCTCGACGCCTGGCCCTACCCGGCCAAGCCGCTGGTGCCGCTCGCCGAGACCGTGCACGAGCGCTTCAGCGTCGAGATCTTCCGCGGCTGCACCCGCGGCTGCCGCTTCTGCCAGGCCGGGATGATCACCCGTCCGGTGCGCGAGCGCTCCATCGAGACCATCGGCGACATGGTCGAGAACGGCATCCGCAAGTCGGGCTTCGAGGAGGTCGGCCTGCTCTCGCTCTCGAGCGCCGACCACACCGAGATCGGCGACGTCGCCAAGGGCCTGGCCGACCGCTACGAGGGCTCCAACGTCTCGCTGTCGCTGCCCTCGACGCGCGTCGACGCCTTCAACATCACCCTGGCCAACGAGTTCTCCCGCAACGGGCGCCGCTCGGGGCTGACCTTTGCCCCCGAGGGCGGCTCGGAGCGGATGCGCAAGGTCATCAACAAGATGGTGACCGAGGAGGACCTGATCCGCACCGTGGCCGCGGCGTACTCGCACGGCTGGCGGCAGGTCAAGCTCTACTTCATGGTCGGGCTGCCCACCGAGACCGACGACGACGTGCTGCAGGTCGCCGAGCTGGCCAAGAAGGTGATCGCCAAGGGCCGCGAGGTCTCCGGGCGCAACGACATCCGCTGCACCGTCTCGATCGGCGGCTTCGTGCCCAAGCCGCACACCCCGTTCCAGTGGGCCGCGCAGCTCGACCACGAGACCACCGACGAGCGGCTCAAGAAGCTGCGCGACACGGTGCGCGAGGACAAGAAGTTCGGTCGCGCGATCGGCTTCCGCTACCACGACGGCAAGCCCGGCATCATCGAGGGACTGCTCTCGCGCGGCGACCGCCGCGTCGGGCGGGTCATCGAGCAGGTCTGGCGCGACGGCGGCCGCTTCGACGGCTGGAGCGAGCACTTCTCCTACGACCGCTGGCTGGAGGCGGCCACCACCGCCCTGGCCGGCACCGGCGTCGACCTCGACTGGTACACCACCCGCGAGCGCACCATCGACGAGGTCCTGCCCTGGGACCACCTCGACTCGGGCCTCGACAAGGACTGGCTGTGGGCCGACTGGGAGGACGCCCTCGACCCCGACTCCGTCGACGTCGAGGACTGCCGCTGGACGCCCTGCTACGACTGCGGCGTGTGCCCCGAGATGGGCACCGAGATCCAGGTCGGCCCCACCGGCCAGAAGCTGCTGCCGCTCCAGGTGGTCTGACCCGGCCTGAACTTCGCGCCGACCCGGCCTGAACTTCGCGCCGACCCGGCCCGGATCCTCGTCTCAGTCGAGCAGCGGCTCGTCGAGGGGCGAGCCGTCGGCGTTGTAGAGGATGCAGGCGACCTGGTCGCCGGCGTCGGGCTCGGCCGCGTCGGTGATCGTCAGCACCTCGATGCCGGGGCCGACCAGGGCGAACAGCTCGGGGTCGTCGAGCACCAGGCTCTGGCAGATCTCGCCGACCGGCGAGGCGTCGTACGCCGCGGCCTGCTCGGCGTCGAGGGTCAGCGTCCCCACGACCTCGGCGTCGTGCTCGTCGGTGCAGCTCTCGATGGTCATCAGCCCGAAGCCCTCGTCCTCGACGTCGGGGTCGACCAGGTTGTCGGCGCTGATGCAGTCGCCGACCGCGAGGTCGTTGACGTCCTTGAACGTGTTGAGGCCCAGCACCACCGCCACGACCAGCAGCGCCACCGTGGCCAGCATGACCACCGTGCTGATCACGATGCCGGCGATGGCCATGCCCCGACCGTGGTCACGCCCGTCCTTGCTGCGCCCGAGCACGATCACGCCGAGCACGATCGAGGCGATCGCGGCCACGAAGGGCACGCAGAACAGCAGCGACAGCGCCAGCGAGGTGATCGCCATCGCCTTCGACGGCGGCGCCTCCTGGCGCGGGTCGCCACCCCCGGGGAACGCTTGCCCGTAGGGGTGGCCGCCGGCGGGCGGGTAGCCCTGCCCGTACGCCGGCTGCTGGGGCTGCTGGGGCTGCTGCCCGTACGGCGGCGGGTAGCCCTGGTCCTCGGGACCCTCGGGCGGTGTGCTGCTCATGCGGGTGCGCTCCTTCGTGCGGCGTGCTGCTCGATCTCGTCCTCGAGCACCAGCGGGCGGGACAGCCAGGTGGCCAGACCCAGCATGGGTACCACGAGGACCAGCAGCAGGATCAGTGGAATCGTCCAGTCGCCGGTCGCGTCGTAGAGCAGGCCCACCACGAAGGGACCGGTCGCGGCCAGCAGGTAGCCGGCGGACTGGGTGAAGGCCGACAGCGCCGCGGTGCCCTCGGCGGTGCGGGCGCGCAGCCCGATCAGGGTGAGGATGAGCGGGAAGGTGCAGGCACCGATCCCCGCCAGCAGCGCCCAGAGCACGGCCGGCCCGGCCGGAGCGACCAGCAGGCCGACGTACGCCACGGGGTAGCAGGCGATGACCGGCACCAGCACCCGCAGCTGGTGCTGCGAGCGGGCCAGCAGCCGCGGCAGCAGCCACGAGAGCGGGATGCTCACCCCGGCCAGCAGCCCCACGAGGGCACCCGCGGTGGCGGGGGAGTAGCCGGCGTCGCGCCACAGCTGGGCGAACCAGCCGAACATCACGTAGGCGTGCAGCGACTGCACGCCGAAGAAGATCGCCATCGCGCGGCCCAGCCGGGTGCGGGCCACCTGCCCGACGGTGATGGGGCCGCCGGGGGTCGCGGCCACCCGGTCGTGGCGCGCCAGCAGCACCCAGGGCAGCAGCGCGAACCCGGCGAGCACCGCCCACGCCCCCAGGCCGCCGCGCCAGCCGCCGAGGGCCTCGGAGAGCGGCACGGTCAGCACCAGGGCCGAGGTGAGCCCGATGGCCAGCGCCGTGGAGTAGACGGCCGTGACCGCACCGATGCGCTCGGGTGCGTGCCGCTTGACCAGGGAGGGCATCAGCACGTTGGCCATCGCCATGCCGGCCACCGCCAGCAGCGACAGGGCCAGGAAGGCGAGGTCGGAGCCGGTCACGGCACGCCCCGCGAGCCCGGCGACCACCGCGACGAGGGCGGCCAGCGTCACCCGGTGCAGCCCGACGCTGGCCGCAGCGCGCGGGGCCAGGGCGCCGAAGACCGCGAAGGCCAGCACCGGCAGCGTGGTGAGCAGCGAGGCCTCGGCCGCCGACATCGCCAGCCCCGAGCGCACCTCCGCCAGCACCGGACCGACGCTGACGGCCGCCGGCCGCAGGTTGAGCGACAGCAGGACGAGACCGACCAGGAACAACCATCCACCACGACGAGACACCCGAGGATGGTCGCACTCGTCGTACCACCCGCTGGGTCAGGGCGTCCACGGGCCCGGACTTGTCGGCCTTCTCCTGCGCTTGATGGGTGTTGCAACCCCTGACAAGCGCCGGAGTCCCCGGCCGGCCGGGGACTCCTGCAGCGGATGTCGGCACCCCGCTGCAGGATGGGGGCCGTGCGGGAGGTGAGCGTGGGGGAGCGACGGGCGAGGCTGGCGCGCCGGCACGCGGTCGCCCCCGCCCACCGGGTCGGCGACGCGGTGGGCGCGACCAGGGCCGTGGTGGCGCTGCACGCCACCGAGCCGGCCACGGTGCACCTCTCGGTGCAGGCACGGGTCGACGACGCGGCGCCGGGCGCGGGCGGCCTCGATCACGCGCTGCACGTCGACCGCAGCCTGGTGCGCCAGCTGGCGATGCGCCGCACCCTGTTCGTGTTCCCGCTCGACCTCCTGGGCGCCGCCTGGGGCAGCGCGGCGGCCCGGGTCGCGCAGAGCGAGGGCGCCCGGCTGGTCAAGGACCTCACCGCCACCGGCGAGGTCGCCGACCCCGCCCGGTGGCTGGAGCGGGTCCGGGCCGGGGTGCTGGAGGTGCTGGGCTCGGAGCCGGGAGGGCTCACCGCGCTCGAGCTGCGCTCCAGCGTGCCCGGCCTCGAGGTGCGCCTGGCTGCCGGCGGGGCGACGTACGCCGGCAGCCGGGTGCTGACCTGGCTCGGCGCGCGCGGCGAGGTCGTGCGGGGCCACAGCACCACCCACTGGCGCCAGTCGCGCCCGCGCTGGACCCTGGCTGAGCACTGGCTGGGGGAGCCTCCCGCGGCCCTGGCACCCGCCGAGGGCTACGCCGCGCTGGTGCGCCGTTGGCTCGAGCGCTTCGGCCCGGCCACCGAGGCCGACCTGGTGTGGTGGCTGGGCGCGACCAAGGGGGCGGTGCGTGCCGCGCTGGGCGCCGTCGGGGCCCGCGAGGTCGACCTCGAGGGTGGCGGGCCGGGCCACCTGCTGCCCGACGACCTCGAGGAGGAACCGCCCGTGGAGCCGTGGGCGGCGCTGCTGCCGGTGCTGGACCCGACGGTGATGGGCTGGAAGCAGCGCGACTTCTACCTGTCCGAGCACGCGGCGGTGGTCTTCGACCGCAACGGCAACGCCGGCACCACCGCCTGGTGGGACGGGCGCGTGGTGGGCTGCTGGGTGCAGGATCCCGACGGCGTCGTCGAGGTGCGGGTGCTCGACGACGTCGGCCGCGAGGCCCGGGCCCGGCTGGGCGAGGAGGCCGCCCGGCTCACCCGGTGGCTCGCCGGTCAGCGGGTCGGCACCGTCTACCCCTCGCCGGCGATGCGGGCCGACCCCGGTGACCTCACCTACCCTGTCGTGCGTGCGTGACCAGCCCGAGCAGCAAGCCCCGCCCGTCCAGCGGCTCCGCATCCGCTATGCCAAGAGGGGGCGGCTGCGCTTCACCAGCCACCGCGACTTCTCGCGCGCCTTCGAGCGCGCGGTGTTCCGCGCGCGGGTGCCGATGGCCTACTCCTCGGGCTTCAACCCGCACCCGCGCATCTCGTACGCCGGTGCCGCACCGACCGGCTCGGCCAGCGAGGCGGAGTACCTCGAGATCGGCCTGGCCCAGGTGGTCGACCCGGCCGACATCCACGCCGAGCTCGCCGAGGCGCTGCCCACCGGCCTCGACGTGCTCGAGGTGGTGGAGTCGCCGGGCGGCTCGCTGGCCGACCGGCTCGAGGCCAGCCGCTGGCGCCTCGACATCGAGGCGCTCCCCGAGGAGTCGGCGGCCGCGGTCAGCACCTTCCTGGCCACCGAGTCGGTGCTGGTGGAGCGGATGATGAAGAAGGGGCTGCGCGAGTTCGACTGCCGCGCGCCGGTGGTCTCGCTCAGCAGCTCCCCGCGCGAGCAGGGCTCCTCCCTCGACCTGGTGCTGCGCCACGGGGTGCCGTCGGTGCGCCCCGACGACGTGCTGCGCGGCCTGGCCGCCGTGGCGGGCCTCGAGGCCGGGCGGGCGCCGCTGCTGACGCGCCTGGCCCAGGGGCCGTTGGAGCAGGACGGGAGCGTCGGCGACCCGCTGACCACGTCGACATGACGACCACGGGGCCGTGGTGTGCGATACTCGCCACGGTCCCCGACCTGCGGTCGTACCCGACGAGGGCGCAGTCCAGCGCCCGCCCTGACGGCACAGCTGCGGTCGTCGACCCGACGACGTTCTCGCCGGTCCTCCCAGCAGGAGGGCGGCACACCAGGGAACCGGTCGTCGCCAGACCGCGACGCGGCAGGCAGGCCCGGTGACAGCGAGTCAGCCACCTCCATCCGGAGGAGAGCCCGGCGACCGCGGAAGGTGATGGCCGTGACCGTGGTGACGCGCACGCGGAGGGTGTCGTCGCCACCGAAGGCTTTGCGTCGCGACCGCGCTGCGGACGACGACGTCTGACGAGTCCGGCACCCGCTGGCGTGCCGGGCAGAGGAGCACCACATGCCCGACGAGACCCAGGTCGGCCAGGAGCCGACCACCTCGAAGGAAGCACCCGCCGAGGCCGCCGCCCCGACGGTGACCACCACGACGCGCACCCGCAAGAGCGCCGCCAAGAAGGCGCCCGCGAAGAAGGCGCCGGCCAAGAAGGCCGAGCAGGCCGACCCCGAGGGCGGGCCCGACAGCGCCGTGGAGGCACCGCCGGCCAAGAAGACGCCGGCGAAGCGCACCACCAAGAAGGCGGCCAGCGCGCAGGCGCCGGCCGACGAGCAGCTCGAGCTCGGCGAGGCCGCCACCCAGGCGCCGGCCAAGAAGAGCGCGGCGAAGAAGACCGCGGCCAAGAAGGCGCCGGCCAAGAAGACCGCCGCCAAGCGGACCAGCGCGAAGAAGCCGGCCGAGGCCACCGAGGCAGCTGCAGCCGGCGAGGCCGGCGAGGCCGCCGCGTCGACCGAGGCTGCCGCTGCCGACAAGCCGGTCGTCAAGCGCACCACCCGTCGCTCGACGACGGCGAAGGTGGCGGCCCCGGCCGCCGAGGGCGTCCAGAGCGCCGAGAGCGCCGAGAGCGCCGAGACCACCGAGACCACCGGGACCGCCAGCGTCGCGCCGGTCTTCCAGGCGCCGACCGTCACCACCACGACGCGCACCCGCAGCGCCCGCAAGGCCACGACGGCCAAGGCCGCCGAGCCCGTCGCCGCGACGCCGGTCGAGGTCGAGGACGCCGCCGAGACCGAGGAGGTCGACGAGGCCGCGACCGAGGAGTCGAGCGCCACCACGCGCACGACCACCACGACGACCACGCGGCGCAGCCGCTCGTCGGCCCGCGCCGCGCGCACCGACGACTCGGCCGACGACACCACCGGCGGCACCGCCGGTGACACCGACACCACCGACGAGACCGCCGACGAGAAGTCCGACGGGCAGCCGCGCGGTGAGAAGCCCGCGACCCGGACCCGGACCCGTCGCGCCGCCGAGGCCGACGACGACAGCGCCGCCGGAGACGACGACGACAACGACGACGACAGCGACAACGACGACGAGGGCCAGGGCTCCGGCACCGGGCGTCGTCGCCGCCGTCGCGGCGGGCGCCGTCGCCGCAGGTCCGGCGAGGGTGGCGGCGACAACGCCCAGAACGGCCAGGACGACCAGCAGGACGACCAGCAGGCCGGCGGCCAGGGCAGGGGCGGCCAGGACAAGGGCGGCCAGGGCCAGGGCGGCCAGGACAAGGGCGGCCAGGGCGGCCAGCGCGGCGGCGGCCGCGGCAAGGCCGGCGACGCCGAGCAGGACTCGGGCGACGACACGGCCGGCGACGACACCGAGAGCAGGAAGGGCGGCGGCCAGAACGGCCAGAACGGCGGCCAGAACGGTGGCCAGGACGGCGAGGAGGGCGGCAGCAGCAGCTCGCGCCGTCGCCGGCGCCGGCGCCGCTCGGGCGACGACGGTGGCGAGGGCGGCGACGACCCGAGCAACACCGTCACCCGGGTGCGCAGCTCGCGCACCGGCGACGACCAGATCACCGCGGTCTCCGGCTCGACCCGCCTCGAGGCCAAGAAGCAGCGCCGCCGCGAGGGCCGTGAGGCCGGTCGCCGCCGCGCCCCGATCGCCAGCGAGGCCGAGTTCCTGGCCCGCCGCGAGGCCGTCGACCGGGTCATGGTGATCCGCCAGCGCGACGACCTCACCCAGATCGGCGTCCTCGAGGACAAGGTGCTCGTCGAGCACTACGTGGCCCGCGAGTCGCAGACCTCCCTGATCGGCAACGTCTACCTCGGCCGGGTCCAGAACGTGCTGCCCTCGATGGAGGCCGCCTTCATCGACATCGGCAAGGGCCGCAACGCGGTCCTGTACGCCGGCGAGGTCAACTGGTCGGCGCTGGGCCACAAGGAGGGCCAGCCGCGCAAGATCGAGTCGGTGCTCTCCTCGGGCCAGTCGGTGCTGGTGCAGGTCACCAAGGACCCCATCGGCCACAAGGGCGCCCGCCTGACGAGCCAGGTGAGCCTGGCCGGCCGCTTCCTGGTCTACGTGCCCGACGGCACCACCAGCGGCATCTCGCGCAAGCTGCCCGACACCGAGCGGGCGCGGCTCAAGGCGCTGCTCAAGGAGATCGTCCCCGACAGCGCCGGCGTGATCGTGCGCACCGCGGCCGAGGGGGCCAGCGAGGACGAGCTGACCCGCGACGTCGAGCGGCTCAAGGCGCGCTGGGAGGACATCGAGAAGAAGACCAAGGGCAACGGGCCTCAGCTGCTCTACGGCGAGCCCGACCTGACCCTCAAGGTGGTGCGCGACCTCTTCACCGAGGACTTCTCGCAGCTGGTCATCGACGGCGACGAGGCGTGGGAGACCGTGCAGAGCTACGTCAGCCACGTCGCGCCGGACCTCGAGGAGCGCCTGCAGCGCTTCGAGCCCGCCACCGAGGGCAAGAACGCGGGCAAGGACGTCTTCGCCGCCTACCGGGTCGACGAGCAGATCGCCAAGGGCCTGGACCGCAAGGTCTGGCTGCCCTCGGGCGGCTCCCTGGTGATCGACCGGACCGAGGCGATGACCGTCGTCGACGTCAACACCGGCAAGTTCACCGGCTCGGGGGGCAACCTCGAGGAGACGGTGACCAAGAACAACCTCGAGGCGGCCGAGGAGATCGTGCGCCAGCTGCGGCTGCGCGACATCGGCGGCATCATCGTCGTCGACTTCATCGACATGGTGCTGGAGTCGAACCGCGACCTGGTGCTGCGGCGCATGGTCGAGTGCCTGGGCCGGGACCGCACCCGTCACCAGGTCGCCGAGGTCACCTCGCTGGGCCTGGTGCAGATGACCCGCAAGCGGATCGGCACCGGCCTGCTCGAGGCCTTCAGCGAGCCGTGCCAGCACTGCCAGGGCCGCGGCATCGTCACCCACGACCACCCGATCGAGCCCAAGAACGGCGGTGACGACGAGGGTCGTCGCAGCGGCGGCCGACGCGGCGGCAAGGGCGGCAAGGGCGGCGACGACTCCGGCAACCAGGGCAACCAGCAGGGCAACCAGCAGGGCGGCGGCAAGGGCGGCGGCCGGGGCCGGGGCGGCTCCGGTGGCGAGGACTCCTCGCCCGCCAAGGCCCCCTCGCCCAAGGACGTGGCAGCGATGGCGCGGCACGAGAACGCCGAGAGCCCCGACAGCCCGGACAGCCCCGAGGCCGCGGAGCAGCAGCCCGAGCCCAAGCAGGCGGAGCAGAAGCAGCCCGAGCCCAAGCAGCCGGAGCAGAAGCAGCCCGAGCCCGAGCAGCCCGAGCCCGAGCAGCCCGAGCCCGAGCAGCCCAAGCCTGAGCAGGCCCCCGAGCAGCCCAAAGGAGCCGAGCCGCAGCCCGCTGCGCCGGTTGAGGAGGGTGCTGGGCAGGTCGAGCCGGCGCCGGCCGCCGGCACCCGGGTCGTGACCCGGACCCGCCGTCGTGCGGCGACCCGCCCCGCGGGGCAGCCGACCACGGCGGGGGAGCCGGTGGTGATGTCGGCACCCGCGACGACGGCGCCTGCCGCGCAGGCACCGGACGCCACCGAGGCCGCACCGTCCCAGGCGCCCAAGGTGGTCACCCGGACCCGTGGGCGCGTCGCCAGCGCCTCGGCGGCTGCGCCCGAGGCAGCAGAGAGCGGCGAGGCCGACAGCGTCGCCCACGTGCCCGTCAAGAAGGGCGCGCGCAAGCGCTGAGGACGCCGGTGCCGGGCAGGAGCGGGCTCACGTTTTGCTCCTGTCCGGCCCCGTCCGTAGTATTGCCTCTCGGTGCGCCTACGCGTGCCGTCTCTGCGTGGCACCCCCACTGACGAGGCATCTCCTCGGAGGTGGCCCGCTAGCGGGTGGGCAGCCCCAGACCGAAGACACATCCAGAGTTCGACGAAGGAGACCGCGGTGTACGCGATCGTGCGCGCTGGCGCAACCCAGCAGAAGGTTGCCGTGGGCGACGTCATCGAGATCGACAAGGTCACGACGGCCGTCGGCGAGACCCTGACGCTCCCCGTCCTCATGGCTGTCGACGGTGAGAAGGTCACGGCCAACGGCCTCGACAAGGCCGCGGTGACCGTCGAGGTCCTCGGCGCCACCAAGGGCCCCAAGATCATCATCCAGAAGTACAAGAACAAGACCGGCTACAAGAAGCGCCAGGGTCACCGCCAGAAGTACACCCAGGTCAAGGTCACCGACATCTCGCTCTGAGCCCCGGCTCGAGCCTGCTGCAGGCCCTCCCCGAACGAATCCAGGACTAAGGAACACGACATGGCACACAAGAAGGGTGCGGCGTCCACCAAGAACGGCCGCGACTCCAACTCCCAGCGCCTCGGCGTCAAGCGCTTCGGCGGCCAGCTCGTCAACGCCGGCGAGATCATCGTGCGCCAGCGTGGTACCCACTTCCACCCGGGTTCCAACGTGGGCCGCGGTGGCGACGACACCCTGTTCGCCCTGGAGGCCGGCGCCGTCGAGTTCGGCACCCGCCGCGGCCGCAAGGTCGTCAACATCGTCCCGGGCGAGTGACCTGAGGCGACCACGTCTGCGCCGGTCCTGACCGGCAGCTGTCCAGGAGGGCGCCCCCACCCGGGGCGCCCTTCGGCATTTCCGCACCACCCTGAGCACCACCTGAGCACCACCCCAGCCCCGAGGAGCACCCCCATGGCCGTCCCCACCTTCGTGGACCGCGTCACGCTGCACGTCAGCGCCGGCCGCGGCGGCAACGGCGTCGCCTCGGTGCACCGCGAGAAGTTCAAGCCGCTCGGCGGCCCCGACGGCGGCAACGGCGGCCCCGGCGGCTCGGTGGTCCTGCGCGTCGACACCGACGTCACCACGCTCCTGGACTACCACCACAGCCCCAAGCGCCGGGCCGAGCACGGCGGGCACGGCGCCGGCGACCACCGCAACGGTGGCCACGGCTCCGACCTGGTGCTGCCCGTGCCCGAGGGCACCGTCGTCAGCGACCAGCAGGGCAACGTGCTGGCCGACATGGTCGGGCCCGGCACCGAGCTGGTCATCGCCCAGGGCGGACGCGGCGGCCTCGGCAACGCCGCGCTGGCCTCCTCCAAGCGCAAGGCCCCGGGGTTCGCGCTCCTCGGCGAGCCCGGCGACGAGCTCGAGATCGTCCTCGAGCTCAAGGTGGTCGCCGACATCGGGCTGGTGGGCTTCCCCAGCGCCGGCAAGTCGAGCCTGATCGCGGCGATCTCGCGGGCCCGGCCCAAGATCGCCAACTACCCCTTCACCACGCTGGTGCCCAACCTCGGCGTGGTCACCGCGGGTGACCTGACCTTCACCGTGGCCGACGTGCCCGGGCTGATCGAGGGCGCGAGCGAGGGCCGCGGCCTGGGCCACGACTTCCTGCGCCACGTCGAGCGCTGCGCGGCGATCGTGCACGTCATCGACACCGCCTCCATCGAGCCGGGCCGCAACCCCGTCGACGACCTCGACGTGATCGAGAACGAGCTCGCGCGCTACGGCGGGCTCGAGGACCGCCCGCGCCTGGTGGCGCTGAACAAGGTCGACGTGCCCGACGGGCGCGACCTGTCCGACATCACCATCGACGAGCTGCGCGAGCGCGGCCTGCAGGTCTTCCCGATCTCGGCCGCCTCCGGCGAGGGGCTGCGACAGCTGACCTTCGCGATGGGCGAGATCGTGGCCGCGGCGCGCGCCGAGAAGGAGGTCGTCGAGGCCCAGCGCATCGTGCTGCGACCGCCCAGCGCCGACGGCGGCGACGACTTCACCATCAAGGAGACCGGCGAGGGCTGGCGGGTGCGCGGCACCAAGCCCGAGCGCTGGGTGCGCCAGACCGACTTCAGCAACGACGAGGCCGTCGGCTTCCTCGCCGACCGCTTCAACCGGCTGGGCATCGAGGAGCGGCTCGTGCGGATGGGCGCCGTCGAGGGCGACACCGTGCTCATCGGGCACCCCGACAACGCCGTGGTCTTCGACTTCCAGCCCGGCATCGAGGCCGGCGCCGAGATGCTCGGGCGTCGCGGCGAGGACCAGCGCTTCGACGACTCCCGCCCCGCCGCCAGGCGCCGCCGCGAGATCGACGAGGCGATGGAGGGGCGCGAGGAGAACGAGACCCGTGCCGACGTGGCCCGCCGTCTCGACACCCCCAGCCCCGTGAAGCAGAAGCGCGGCGGCTCGAGCGGCCCGACGTCGTACGAGATCGGCACGCCCTCGGACCCCGACTGGGAAGAGTCGGACCCCGGCACGGGCCAGGACCGCGAGTGACGTCGCGATGAGCCTGCGCCCCGAGGTCACCGGGGCCCGGCGTGTCGTCGTCAAGGTGGGCTCCTCGTCGCTGACCACCGCCGCCGGCGGGATCGATCCCGACCGGCTGCGGGCGCTGGTCGACGTGCTCGGCGCCGCGCGCGAGCGGGGCGTCGAGGTGGTGCTGGTCTCCTCGGGGGCCATCGCCGCCGGGTTGGCGCCCCTCGGGCTGCGCCGGCGCCCCTCGGGCCTGGCTGCCCAGCAGGCCGCCGCCTCGGTGGGCCAGGGGCTGCTGGTGCACCGCTACACCGAGGAGCTGCGCCGCCACGGGCTGATCGCCGGGCAGGTGCTGCTCACCGTCGACGACGTCACCCGGCGCGCGCACTACCGCAACGCCTCGCAGACCTTCACCCAGCTGCTCGACCTGGGGGTGCTGCCCATCGTCAACGAGAACGACACCGTCGCGACCTCCGAGATCCGCTTCGGCGACAACGACCGGCTCGCCGCCCTGGTGGCCCACCTGGTGCACGCCGACCTGCTGGTGCTGCTCTCCGACGTCGACGGCCTGTACGACGCCGACCCGCGCACCCCGGGCAGCCGGCTGCTCGCCGACGTCCACGGCCTCGACGACCTCGACGGCGTGCGCATCGGTCGCACCGGGGCCGCGGGCCTGGGCACCGGGGGCATGGAGACCAAGGTGCAGGCCGCCCGCATCGCCACCGGCGCCGGCATCCCGGTGGTGCTCACGGCCGCCGACCGGGCCGCCGCGGCCCTGGCCGGCGAGCCCGCCGGCACCCTCTTCCACCCCACCGGCAAGCGCCGCCCCAAGCGGCTGCTGTGGCTGGCGCACGCGACCGAGCCGCTGGGCACCCTGCACCTCGACGAGGGGGCGGTGCGCGCGGTCGTCGAGCGGCGCGCCTCGCTGCTCGCCGCCGGCGTCACCGGGGCCACCGGTGCCTTCCAGGCGGGCGACCCGGTCGACCTGGCCGGGCCCGACGGCGTCGCCGTCGCGCGCGGGCTGGTCAACTTCGACGCCGACGAGGTGCCCCGGCTGGTGGGGCGCACCAGCCAGGAGCTGGGCCACGAGCTCGGCGCCGGCTACGAGCGCGAGGTCGTGCACCGCGACGACCTGGTCCTGCTCTGAGATGAGCGTGCGTCGCGTCGGCTGGTGGGTGCTGCTCCTCGCGAGCCTCCTGCCCGCCCTGGGCCTGACCGTGCTGCGCCTGGGGGCCTGGGAGGCCGGCCCGGCCATCCGCCTGGTCTCGTTCACGCCGTACGCCGTCGTGGCCTATGCGCTCGCCCTCCTGCTCCTCCTCGGCGCCGCCCGGCGCCGGCGCGCGGTCCTGGTCGCGGCGCTGGGCGTGGTCGCCGCGCTGGGGCTGCACGCCTCGTGGCTGGCGCCGCTGGTGACCGGGCCCCCGGCGCCGGGCGGCGCCGGGCAGGCCGCGGCCACCGAGCGGGTCGTGGTGATGAGCAGCAACCTGCTGATGGGGCGTGCCGACACCGCCCAGGTGGTGCGGGCGGCCGTCGACGCCGACGTCGACCTGCTGGTGCTGCAGGAGGTCACGCAGCGGGCCCTGGCCGGGCTCGACCGCGCGGGCCTCGACGAGCTGCTGCCGCACCGGATCGGCTTCCCGGTCACCGGCGAGCGGCCCTTCGCCGACACGGTCGGCACCATGGTCTTCGCCCGCGAGCCGCTGGGCGAGCCGCGCCCGCTGGGCACGGTGCTGCAGTCGTGGGAGGTCGAGGCCGAGGGGCTGGTGCTGCTCGCGGTGCACCCCTCGGCGCCCACCGACCCCGAGGGCTGGGTGCGCGACCACGCGCTGCTGCGCGAGGCGGCCCGCGAGCGCGGCGCCGACCTGGTGGTCGGCGACCTCAACGCCACCCTCGACCACGCGCCGCTGCGGCGCCTGGTCGACGACGGCTACCGCGACGCCGTCGAGCAGAGCAACGGCGGCTGGCAGCCCACCTGGCCGGCCAACGGGCTCTTCGCCGGGCTGCCCGGACCGCTCGTGCAGATCGACCACGTGCTGGCCGGGCCCGGGCTGCGGGCGGCCTCCGCACGCACCGTGGCGGTCGACGGCACCGACCACCGTGCGCTGCTGGTCGAGGTGCTGGTCGAGGCACGTAGGCTGGGCCGGTCATGAGCACGCCCGTCTACCTCGACCACGCAGCGACGACGCCGATGGCGCCCGCCGCGCTCGAGGCGATGACCGCCCACCTGGCCACCGCGGCCAACCCGTCGTCGCTGCACGCCTCCGGGCGCCGGGCGCGCCGGGTGGTCGAGGAGTCCCGCGAGACGATCGCGCGGGCCCTGGGCTGCCGCCCCGGCGAGGTGGTGCTGACCTCGGGCGGCACCGAGGCCGACAACCTCGCCGTCAAGGGCATCTACTGGTCGCGCCGGGCCGCCGACCCGCGCCGCGTGCGCGTGCTGACGACCGCGGTCGAGCACCACGCCGTGCTCGACCCGCTGCACTGGCTGGCCGAGCACCACGGTGCCGAGGTCGAGCTGCTGCCCGTCGACGCCGACGGCCGCCTCGACCTCGCCGCGCTGCGCGCCAGCATCGAGCGCGACCCCGCCAGCGTGGCCCTGGTCTCGGTGATGTGGGCCAACAACGAGGTCGGCACCCGCCAGCCCGTCACCGACGTCGTGGCGCTCGCCGCCGAGCACGCGATCCCCGTGCACACCGACGCCGTGCAGGCCCTCGGCGTGCTGCCCGTCGACTTCGCCGCCTCCGGCGTCGACGCGATGACCGTGACCGGGCACAAGGTCGGCGGCCCCCACGGCGCCGGCGCCCTCGTCGTACGCCGCGAGGTCGGGGTGGTCCCGCTCGTGCACGGCGGCGGGCAGGAGCGCGACATCCGCAGCGGCACCCTCGACGCCCCCGCGATCGCCGGCTTCGCCGCCGCGGTCGAGCTGGCCGTGGCCCGCCAGCCCGAGCACGCGGCGCGGATGGCGGGCCTGCGCGAGCAGCTGGTCGCCGGCGTGCGCGAGGTCGTGCCCGACGCGGTGCTCAACGGCCCCGGCCCCGACGCCTGGGACGCCGAGCGGCTGCCCGGCAACGTGCACCTGTCCTTCCCCGGCTGCGAGGGCGACTCGCTGCTGATGCTCCTCGACGCCCGCGGCATCGAGTGCTCCACCGGCTCGGCCTGCTCGGCCGGCGTGCCGCAGGCCTCCCACGTGCTGCTGGCGATGGGCCGCGAGGACGCCGCGGCCCGCAGCTCGCTGCGCTTCTCGCTGGGCCACACCTCCACCGAGGCCGACGTGGCGGCCCTGGTCGGCGCGATCGGCGCCTGCGTCGAGCGGGCCCGCGGGGTCCGGCTCTGATGCGGGTCCTGGCCGCCATGTCGGGCGGCGTGGACTCCGCGGTCGCCGCGGCCCGCGCCGTCGAGGCCGGCCACGACGTGACCGGCATCCACCTCGCCCTCTCGCGCAACCCGGCGTCGTACCGCTCGGGCGCCCGGGGCTGCTGCACCATCGAGGACAGCAACGACGCGCGCCGCGCCGCCGACGTGATCGGCATCCCGTTCTACGTCTGGGACATGTCGATGCGTTTCCACGAGGACGTCGTGGAGGACTTCATGGACGAGTACGCCGCCGGGCGCACCCCCAACCCGTGCCTGCGCTGCAACGAGAAGATCAAGTTCGCCGCGGTGCTCGACAAGGCGCTCGCGCTCGGCTTCGACGCGGTCGTCACCGGGCACTACGCGCAGCTGCGCACCGGCGACGACGGGCTCGTGGAGATGCACCGCGCCCTCGACCACGGCAAGGACCAGTCCTACGTGCTCGGGGTCCTCGACCAGCGCCAGCTGCAGCACTCGCTCTTCCCGCTCGGCGGCTCGACCAAGACCGACGTGCGCGCCGAGGCGGCCGAGCGCGGCCTGCTGGTGGCCGACAAGCCCGACAGCCACGACATCTGCTTCGTCGCCGACGGCGACAACGCCGGCTGGCTGCGCGAGAAGCTGGGCGAGCGGGCTCCCAACCACGGCGGCGCCGTGGTCGACGACGCCACCGGCGAGGAGCTCGGGCGCCACGACGGCACCTACGGCTTCACCATCGGCCAGCGCAAGGGCCTGCGGATCGGCCGGCCGGCCCCCGACGGCAAGCCCCGCTTCGTGCTCGACATCGAGCCGGTCACCGGCACCGTGCGCGTCGGCCCGCGCGAGCGGCTGGCCGTGCACCGGCTGCACGGCATCCGCCCGCGCTGGTGCGGCACCCGCCCCGCCCGGCTCGACGGCCCGGCGGTGAGCGTGCAGCTGCGCGCCCACGGTGCCGAGCTGCCGGCCCGGGTGGTCGTCGGCGGCGAGGGCGTCGACGTCGAGCTGGGCGAGCCGGCGTACGGCATCGCGCCGGGGCAGGCGGTCGTCGTCTACGACGGCAGCCGCGTCGTCGGCTCGGCCACCATCAGCGAGACCGGGGGAGAGCCATGAGCGTGCTGGCGACGGCGATCGGGTCGATGCCCGGCGACGAGACGACGGGCGCGGGCTACCGCGAGGCGGTCAAGGTCGTGCTCGACCGGCTGCCCGACCTCGCGGCCGTGCCCGAGCAGCCCGGTCGCGGCCCCGCCGCCACCATGACCGGGCGCACCCTGGCCGTCCTGGCGGGGCTCGACGTAGACCTGCAGCCCGCCGGGTGGCGCCTCACCGGGGGCTCCGGCAGCCCCGGGCTCGACCACCGCCGCACCCGCAGCCTGCTGGCCCAGGACCTCGACGCCCTCGAGGAGCTCGGCCAGGGGTACGCCGGTGTCGTGAAGCTGCAGGTCGCCGGTCCCTGGACCCTCGCCGCCACGGTGGAGAAGCCGCGCGGCGACCGCGTGCTCGGCGACCACGGGGCGCGGCGCGACCTAGCCGAGGCGCTGGCCGAGGGCCTGCGCGACCACGTGCGTGACGTGCGCCGCCGGATGCCGGCGGCGGCCTCCCTGGTCGTCCAGCTCGACGAGCCCGCGCTGGCCTCGGTGCTGGCCGCGGCGGTCCCGACCGCGTCGGGCTTCGGGCGGCACCGCGCCGTGCACCCGCCCGAGGCCTCCGCGCTGCTCGAGACGGTCATCGCAGCGGTCGTCGCCGAGGGCGCGGAGCCCTGGGTGCACTCCTGCTCGGCCGGCACCCCGTTGGCCCTCCTGCGCGGCGCCGGCGCCCGGGGGCTCCTGGTCGACGTCGACCAGCTGGGCGCCGCCGACCACGACGTGCTCGCCGAGGCGCTCGAGGCGGGCGACGCGGTCGTCCTGGGGCTGGTGCCCAGCACCGACCCCGAGGGCGCGGTCAGCGACACCGCCCTGACCCAGCGCGTCGTGCGCTGGCTCGACATGCTCGGCCTCGACCCCACCTCGGGCCGCCTCGGCGTCTCGCCGACCTGCGGCCTGGCCGGGGCGTCGTACGACTGGTCGCGGCGGGCGCTGGCGCTGAGCCGTGCCGTCGCCGACAACCTCGCGAACCTGGGGTAGCCGGCCGCTGCGGGTCCCCCGGGTACCCGGGGAACCTGAACGAGTGACCCCCCAGGGTCGTCGGAGGGGTCTCCGGAGGTGCCTGGTGGGTCACTGGACCACCACGAACCGGTGCAGCTCGGGCCGGCACCGGCCTGCTGCCTCCCGCAGCCGGCGCCCCACCAGGCCCGGGGTGCGCAGGTCGGTGCCCACGAACTCGACGTACTCCAGGCCCACGGCCCGGAACGCCGCGTGCCGCCGCGCGTCGGCGGTGTGCCTGGCCCGGCTGCGGTGCACCTCGCCGTCGAACTCGCCCACCAGGCCCAGCTCCACGTCGAGCAGGTCGGGCATGCCGACGAACGCCCCGTCGAGGTCGCGGACCACGGGGTTGCGCAACGGCACCGCGAGCTCGCTCTCGCGCAGCCAACGTCGCAGCAGCCGCACCTCCATGGGCGAGCGGGCGTCGTCGACGCTGCGGGCCAGCGCCGCCAGCACGAAGCCCTTGTGCCGCACCCCGCGCCGCGGCTCGAGCCAGTCGCGCAGCCCGTCGGCCGAGCCGACCCGGGCGCCGAAGGCCATGCTCAGCGAGACCGCCGCCTCGTCGAGCGCCTCCTCCCACGCGTCGAGACCGGTGCCGGGGGCGGGGACGTGGCGACGGGCCTCGTCGAGCAGCGCCCGCTGCGCTCCCACCACGCGTACGCCGCCGCGCAGCACCACGTCGGCGGGCGCGACCCGCGCGCGCTGCACCACCACGCCCGCCCCGGGACGCAGCCGGTCGGTGCCCGCGAGCAGCGGCACCGGCAGCGGCGTACGCCCGTCGGGCGCCAGGCCGTCGAAGAACGCGGCGCCCCACCAGCGCAGCGCCGCCCACCCGGTCACCGCTCCTGTCTCGAGGCGCGCGGACTGCTCCAGGACCCGCTGCTCCACCGTCGTCACGGTCGCGGCCGGCACGTAGAGGCCGGGCGCGCAGCGTCGCCACTGCGGCCCGCGGGCCTGTCCCCGGGTCGGGCCCTGCCGACCACGGGGGTCGACCGGTCGCGGCACGACCAGGTCGCGGGGGACCGGGAGCTGGAGGGTGAAGTCGGCAGGCACCTGCTGGGCCTGCCCGCCGGACGCGGGCCCCAACCGGGCGTGCCGACGGCCTGTGGAGAACCCGCAGAGGGTCTCTGGCCGGAGTCGAGTGACCACCCAGGCACCCCGGAGGAGCCCCCCGGGGTGCCTGCGGGGTCACTGGATCGGTTTCCCCGGGCACCCGGGGAAACCGCACGCCCCACCGCACGCCCCAGCCGCACCCCGAGGGTGTCCCCGGCACCGGGCAGGATGTCCCCCATGAGCGACCCCACCCCGCCCGGAGACGAGGCCCGCGAGGAGCACCGCCGCCTGGCGGAGGAGATCAACGACGCGCGCTGGCGCTACTACGTGCTGGACAGCCCGACGATCGACGACGCCGACTTCGACGCCCGGATGCGGCGCCTGGAGGAGCTCGAGGAGGCGTACCCCGAGCTGCGCACGCCCGACTCGCCGACCCAGCAGGTCGGGGGAGCGGTGTCGACGCTGTTCACCGCCGTCGACCACCTCGAGCCGATGCAGAGCCTCGACAACGCCTTCTCCTACGAGGAGCTGGCGGCCTGGCACGAGCGGCTGCGCCGCGACGGCGTCGACGACCCGGCGCTGCTGTGCGAGCTGAAGGTCGACGGGCTGGCCATCAACCTGCTCTACGAGCAGGGCCGGCTGGTGCGGGCCCTGACCCGCGGCGACGGCCGCACCGGCGAGGACGTGACGCCCAACGTCAAGACCATCGACACCATCCCGCACCGCCTCACCGGCACCGACGAGTTCCCGGTGCCCGAGCTGGTGGAGGTGCGCGGCGAGGTGTTCTTGCCGGTGGCCGCCTTCGAGCGGCTCAACGAGGCGATGACCGAGGCCGGCAAGCCGGTCTTCGCCAACCCCCGCAACGCCGCCGCCGGCTCGCTGCGCCAGAAGGACCCCCGCGTCACCGCGACCCGCGCCCTGGGCATGGTCTGCCACGGCGTCGGCGCACGCCGTGGCTTCGAGCCCCTCTCGCAGTCCGAGGCCTACCGCGCGCTGCAGGCCTGGGGGCTGCCCACCAGCGAGCGGGCCACGGTCCTGGGCACCCTCGCCGAGGTGGAGGAGCTCATCGCCCACCACGGGGAGCACCGCCACGACGTGGAGCACGAGATCGACGGCGTGGTGGTCAAGGTCGACGCGGTCAGCGACCAGCGCCGCCTGGGCTCCACCAGCCGCGCGCCACGCTGGGCGATCGCCTTCAAGTACCCGCCCGAGGAGGTCAACGCTGAGCTGCTCGACATCCGCGTCAACGTCGGGCGCACCGGCCGCGTCACGCCGTACGGCGTCATGGTGCCCACCCGGGTGGCCGGCTCGACCGTCGAGAACGCCACCCTGCACAACGCCCACGAGGTGCGCCGCAAGGACGTGCGCCCCGGCGACACCGTGATCCTGCGCAAGGCCGGCGACGTGATCCCCGAGATCCTCGGCCCGGTGCTGGCGCTGCGGCCCGAGGGCCTGGAGCCCTGGGTGATGCCGACGCACTGCCCGGCCTGCGGCACCGAGCTCGCCGAGCAGAAGGAGGGTGACAAGGACCTGCGCTGCCCCAACCACGAGCAGTGCCCCGCCCAGGTCCGCGAGCGGGTCTTCCACGTCGCCGGACGCGGGGCCTTCGACATCGAGGGCCTGGGCTACGAGGCGGCCTCGGCGCTGCTCGACGCCGGCGTGATCACCAACGAGGGCGACGTGTTCGCCCTGACCGAGCAGCACCTGCTGCGCACCGAGCTCTTCACCCGCGCCGCCAAGCGCACCGAGACCGACCGGGCCACCGGTGGCCGGGTGCTCTCGGCCAACGGCCAGCGGTTGCTCGACCACCTCGACCGGGCCAGGCAGGTGCCGCTGTGGCGGGTGCTGGTGGCGCTGTCGATCCGCCACGTGGGCCCGACGGCCGCCCGCGCGCTGGCCCAGGAGTTCGGGTCGATGCAGCGCATCCGCGACGCGGGGGAGGACGAGCTGGCCGCCGCCGAGGGAGTGGGGCCCACGATCGCGACCGCGGTCATCGAGTGGTTCGACGTCGCGTGGCACCGCCGCATCGTGGAGGCCTGGGAGGCGGCCGGCGTCAGCATGGCCGACGAGCGCGACGAGTCGGTGCCGCGCACCCTCGAGGGCCTGACCATCGTGGTCACCGGCTCGCTGGTCGACTTCAGCCGCGACTCGGCGAAGGAGGCGGTGCTGCTGCGCGGCGGGAAGGCCGCGGGGTCGGTCTCGAAGAAGACCGACTTCGTCGTCGTCGGCGACAACGCCGGCTCGAAGGCCGACAGGGCCGAGCAGCTCGGCGTGCCGGTCCTCGACGAGGACGGGTTCAAGGCACTGCTGGAGCAGGGCCCCCCGGAGGCCTGAGCGGCCACCGGGAGGCCGGTGGCTCAGGCCGCGATCTTGGCGCCGATGCGCAGCACCCGCTCGACGAGGTGGTCCATCGACGCGTGGTCGTCGTCGGTGAGCTCGGCGGAGGCCCCGGTGACCTTGCCGACGCCGTAGGGGTTGCCGTCGGTGAACTTGACCGGGTCGGTGTAGCCCGGGGGCACGATGATGCCGCCGAGGTGCACGAAGGTGGTCAGCATCGAGAGCAGCGTCGTCTCCTGGCCGCCGTGGGCGGTCTGGCTCGCGGTGAAGCCGGCGTAGACCTTGTCGGCCAGCTTGCCCTCGGCCCACAGCGGGCCGAGGGTGTCGATGAAGGACTGCAGCTGGCTGGTGACGCTGCCGTAGCGGGTGCCGGAGCCGAGCAGCACGACGTCGGCCCACGCCAGGTCGCCGGGCTCGGCGACCGGACGGTCCTCGACCTCGGCGCGGTGCGCGGCCCAGCCCTCGACCGAGGACCAGACCTCCTTGGGCGCGGTCTCGGCGACGTGGCGCAGCCGCACCTCGGCGCCGGCCTTCTCGGCGGTCTGGGCGGCGCGCTCGGCGAGCGCGTGCACGCTGCCGTAGGAGGAGTAGTAGACGATCGCGATCTTGGTCATGCGGAGACTCCCGATGAGGTCGAGGAATGATTCACTCTTCAATTTCAACGGTAGGTCGCCCCAGTCCACCCCCACGGGTGGGCGCCCCGGACCCCGTCAGGCGCGCAGCATCGCCAGGGCGGCCGGGAAGTCGCGCAGCTCGTGGGCCAGCGCCCCCCACAGCCTGCCCACCGCGGCGGGGTCGCCGCCGCGACCGGTGACGACCTCGCCCAGCCAGGCGCGGGCCTCGACGAGCACCGAGGCGTCGTCGCAGAGCAGCGCGCTGGCCACCGAGTCGACGACGTGGGAGGTGTGCGTGGCCAGCACCACCCGCCAGTCGTCGGGCGGCAGCGCCAGGTCGCCCAGGTCGAGGGCCGCCAGCACGTCGCGCACGACCCGGTCGGCGGCGGCCTGCAGGGTGCGCGACTCGGTCGCGCCCGGGTGCGCCAGCGGGACGGCGGGGCCGACGTGGCGCGGCAGGTCGGCCAGCACCGCCACCGCGTGCGCCGGCGACGCGGCGTACGCCGTCGCGCCGAGCGTGCGCCACCGCTCGCCGCCCGTGAACGCCCGCCCACCGACGACCACGGGCGTGCCGGTGCCGCGCACCGCCTCGACCTGGCGGCGCAGCCGGGGCAGCGACGAGGACAGCGAGGCGCTGAGCAGCACCGCGCGGGGGCCTCGGTCGAGGATGGCGGAGACGAGCTCGTCGCGCGAGGTGGAGGCACCGGTGTGCACCGCGTCGAGCCCCCGGGCGCGCAGGGTGGTGGTCAGCACCAGGGCGGGCATGGCGTGCCACTCCCGCTCGGCGCAGCCGACCAGCAGCAGGGGACCGGAGCCGACGGGCAGGGTGTCGGCGAGCCGGCGCACCACCGCCTCGGAGACGGCGGTGGCCGCGTGCTCCTGGGCCACGCTCCAGTCGTTGGTGGCCCACAGCTCGCCCACGCGACGCTGCGCCTCGACGACGACCTCCTGCAGGAAGGTCTCGACGTCGGTGCCGTCGGCCAGCGCGCGGGCCGCCACCGCGTGCGCGCCGGCGGCGTCGCCGGCCGAGACCGCGGCCCAGTAGTCGTCGCGGTGCGGCGCGGCCGACTCGGTGACCGGGGCGCTCACGCGCCGACCACGGGCTCGCGGTGCAGCACCACGAGCGCGATGTCGTCGTGGGCGCGCTCGCCGAGGTGGTCGGAGACGGCCAGCGCCACCGCCTCCACGACCGCGGTGGCGGGCATGCCGGCGACCGTGGCCAGCGTGGCCTCGAGGCGCTCCTGGCCGAAGAGGTCGTCGGCGCCGCGGGCCTCGGTGACCCCGTCGGTGTAGAGCACCAGCGTGTCGCCGGGGTGCATCGAGGCGGTCGTCTCGGGGAACTCGGCGCCCGGCAGCAGGCCCAGGGCCACGCCCTCGCCGGGCATCGCCTCGACCCGGCCGTCGGCGCGCAGCAGCAGGGCGTCGGGGTGCCCGGCGCCGGCCAGCGTCACGCCCAGCTCGTCGCCGTCGCGGCTCAACCGGCCGCAGACGGCGGTGGCGAGCCGCTCGCTGAACTCGTCGTCCTGGTCGGCCTCGAGCACCAGCACCCTGTTGGTCAGCGCGAGCACGGCGCCGGGGGAGTCGTGCACCAGCGACGTGGTGCGCACGGCGTTGCGGATGCGGCGCGCGTGCACCGCGGCCTCGACGCCCTTGCCCGTCACGTCGCCGCACAGCAGCACCAGGTCGTCGGGGTGCTCGGGGTCGTGGAGCACGTCGAAGAAGTCGCCGCCGACGGCCTGGGACTCGTGGGCCACGCGCACGTGGGTGGCGATCTGCAGGCCGGGGACCTCGGGCACCCGGCCGGGGGCGAGCGAGCGGCGCAGCACGTCGGCGACGTAGCGGCTCTCGGCGACGAGCAGGGTGGCGTCGAGGCCGACGCCGATCCGCTCGGTGAGGTCGGCCAGGAACGCCTGCGAGCCGGAGAAGTCGCTGCCCCGGTCACGGCCCACGACCAGGGAGCCGAGCGTGCGTCCGCGCGCGGACAGCGGCAGCACCGCCAGCAGCTCGACCTCGCTGAGCTCGAGGCGGGCGGCGAGGTCGTCGTCGACGACCACCGAGCGCAGCGCCTCACCTCGCCCCGGGCCGCTGCGCGGGAGCACGACCTCGGCGCCGAGCCCGGTCTCCATCGTCGCCGCGGTGTCGCGCGGCAGCGGGTCGGCCAGCGGCCGGCGCACGGTGGTTGGCTCGTCGAGGTGGGTGCCGCTGCAGACCAGGTGGTGGGGGCCGGAGCGGACCACGACCTGGGCGACGTCGACGACCTCGTCGAGCAGCAGCTCGACGAGCGCCTCGAGGCCGCGGTCGGGGTTCTGCACGGCCGAGACGTTGCGCGAGAGGCGCAGCAGGAAGTCGGCCCGGCTGACCGCCTGGGCCAGTCGGGCACGGGGCTCGGCGGAGCGGGAGTCGGCCAGCAGGCGCGCCGGGCGCTCGCGCGTCGTCGCCGTCATCGTGCCTCCAGGTGCCGTGCCAGGTCTCCAGCCAGGGTGCTGCCGGGGCCCAGCCTAAGGAAGGATGTCGTGAAGCGGGCCTTCTCGGGCCGACCCACCCGGTCGGGTGGTCGCCGCGGCGCCTCCTAGGATGGCGCCCATGCCCGAGATCACCCGTGACGAGGTCGCCCACCTGGCGACCCTGGCCCGGATCGACCTGTCCGACGACGAGCTCGACCACCTGGCACCCCAGCTGTCGGTCATCCTCGAGTCGGTCGCCTCGATCAGCGAGGTGGCCGGCGCCGACGTGCCGCCGACCTCGCACCCGCTGCCGCTGACGAACGTCTTCCGCGAGGACGTCGTCAGGCCCGGCCTGAGCGCCGAGGAGGCCCTCGCCGGCGCCCCGGCCTCAGAGGAGCAGCGCTTCATGGTGCCGCGGATCCTGGGGGACGAGCAGTGAGCGCCGACCTGGGCCGCGCCAGCGCCGACGAGATGGCGCGCGCCCTGGCGGCCGGTGAGACCACCTCCGTCGAGCTGACCCGCGCCGCCCTCGACGCGATCGCCGCCGTCGACGGCCTCGTGCACGCCTACCTCCACGTCGACGCCGAGGGCGCGCTGGCGCAGGCCGCCGAGTCCGACGCCCGCCGCGCCGCCGGCACCCCCGCCTCCGCGCTCGACGGGGTCCCCGTGGCGGTCAAGGACGTGCTGGCCACCACCGGGCTGCCGACGACCTGCGGCTCCAAGATCCTCGAGGGCTGGCTGCCGCCGTACGACGCCACGGTCGTCGCGCGCCTCAAGGCCGCCGGCCTGCCGATCCTGGGCAAGACCAACATGGACGAGTTCGCGATGGGCTCCTCCACCGAGCACTCCGCCTACGGCCCCACGCACAACCCCTGGGACCTCGAGCGGATCCCCGGCGGCTCCGGCGGCGGCTCGGCCGCGGCCGTGGCCTCCTTCCAGGCGCCGCTGGCGCTGGGCACCGACACCGGCGGCTCGATCCGCCAGCCCGGCGCGGTCACCGGCACCGTGGGCGTCAAGCCGACCTACGGCGGCGTCTCGCGCTACGGGCTGGTCGCGATGGCCAACTCGCTCGACCAGGTGGGCCCGGTGACGCGCACCGTGCTCGACGCGGCGCTGCTGCACGAGATCATCGGCGGGCACGACCCGCTCGACTCCACCTCGGTCGACCAGCCGCTGCCGCCGCTGGTCGAGGCGGCCCGCCAGGGCGCGGCCGGGGACCTGTCGGGCCTCAAGGTCGGCGTCATCACCGAGCTCTCGGGCGAGGGCTACCAGGCCGGGGTCCTGGCCCGCTTCCAGGAGTCCCTGGAGCTGCTGACCCAGGCCGGCGCCGAGGTCGTGGAGGTCTCGTGCCCGCACTTCGTGCACGCGCTGGCCACCTACTACCTGGTGATGCCCTGCGAGGCGTCCTCCAACCTCGCCAAGTTCGACGCGATGCGCTACGGCCTGCGGGTGCTGCCCGAGGGCGTCGAGTCGCCGTCGGCGGAGGAGGTCATGCGCGCGACCCGCGACGCCGGCTTCGGCGACGAGGTCAAGCGCCGCATCATCCTGGGCACCTACGCCCTCTCGAGCGGCTACTACGACGCCTACTACGGCACCGCGCAGCGGGTGCGCACCCTGATCTCGCGCGACTTCGAGGCGGCCTTCGAGAAGGTCGACGTGCTGGTCAGCCCGACCGCGCCGACCACCGCCTTCAAGCTCGGCGAGAAGCTCGACGACCCGCTCGCGATGTACCTCAACGACCTCGCGACGATCCCCGCCAACCTCGCCGGCGTGCCGGGCATCTCGGTGCCCAGCGGGCTGGCCGAGGAGGACGGGCTGCCCACCGGCTTCCAGGTGCTGGCCCCGGCGCTGGCCGACGACCGGCTCTACCGGGTCGGCGCGGCGCTCGAGGCGGCCCTCGAGGCGCAGTGGGGCGGCCCGCTGCTCGACAAGGCCCCCACCCTGGAAGGAGCGGCCCGATGAGCGCCACCGAGACCCTCGTGCCCTTCGACGACGTGCTCGCCGCCTACGACCCCGCGCTGGGCCTCGAGGTGCACGTCGAGCTCAACACGGCCACGAAGATGTTCTGCGGCTGCCCCACCGGCTTCGGCGCCGAGCCGAACACCCAGGTGTGCCCGACCTGCCTGGGCCTGCCCGGCGCGATGCCGGCGGTCAACCGGGTGGCGGTCGAGTCGGCGATCCGCATCGGCCTGGCCCTCAACTGCGAGATCGCCGAGTGGTGCCGCTTCGCGCGCAAGAACTACTTCTACCCCGACATGCCGAAGAACTTCCAGACCAGCCAGTACGACGAGCCGATCGCGTTCGAGGGCTGGATGGACGTCGAGGTCGAGGGCGAGACCTTCCGGGTCGAGATCGAGCGTGCGCACATGGAGGAGGACACCGGCAAGTCGCTGCACGTGGGTGGCGCCACCGGGCGCATCCACGGCGCCGACTACTCGCTGGTCGACTACAACCGCGCCGGCATCCCGCTGATCGAGATCGTCACCAAGCCGATCACGGGCATGGGGGAGAAGGCGCCGGCGGTGGCGCGCGCCTACGTGCAGCAGCTCCGTGAGCTCATCGTCGCGCTCGGCGTCTCCGAGGCCCGGATGGACCAGGGCAACCTGCGCGCCGACGTCAACCTGTCGCTGGCCCCGAAGGGCAGCGGGGTGCTCGGCACCCGCACCGAGACCAAGAACGTCAACTCCTTCCGCTCGGTGGAGCGGGCGGTGCGCTTCGAGATGCAGCGCCACGCCGGCATCCTGGGCTCGGGCGGCTCGATCCTGCAGGAGACGCGGCACTGGCACGAGGACACCGGCGTGACCACCAGCGGTCGCGAGAAGTCCGACGCCGACGACTACCGCTACTTCCCCGAGCCCGACCTGGTGCCGGTCGCGCCGACCCGCGAGTGGGTCGAGGAGCTGCGGGCCACGCTGCCGGAGAACCCGACGCAGAAGCGCGCCCGGCTCCAGGCCGACTGGGGCTTCTCCGACATGGAGATGCGCGACACGGTCGGTGCCGGCGCCTTCGGGCTCGTCGAGGCGACCGTGGCGGCCGGCTGCCCCCCGCAGGCCGCGCGCAAGTGGTGGCTGGGCGAGATGGCGCGCCGCGCCAACGACTCCGGCACCGAGATCGCCGACCTCGGCGTCACGCCGCTCGACGTGGCCCGCGTGCAGGCGCTGGTCGACGAGGGCTCGCTCAACGACAAGCTGGCACGCCAGGTCTTCGACGGCCTGCTCGCCGGCGAGGGCACGCCCGACGAGATCGTCGCCTCCCGCGGGCTGGCCATCGTCTCCGACGAGGGTGCGCTCAACGCCGCCGTCGACGAGGCGATCGCGGCCAACCCCGACGTCGCCGACAAGATCCGCGACGGCAAGCACGCCGCCGCCGGTGCCCTCATCGGCGCGGTGATGAAGCAGATGCGCGGGCAGGCCGACGCCGCCCGGGTGCGCGAGCTGGTGCTCGAGAAGCTCGCCTGACGGACGTGGTGCCGCCGCCGGGCCCCGGCGGCGGTACGCTCCGCTCACCAACTACACATGCACGCCCACGCAGGGGGAAGCCGGTCGAAGTCCGGCGCTGACCCGCAACCGTAGACCGCCCCAGGGTGGTGAGCCGGAGCACCCGCGCGGCGCGTACCGATCACACGCTGTCGAGGACCGCAGCGGTGTCGTCCCCGCCGTGCGGGGTCGTCGCCGCTGCCTGCAGCGGAGGGGAACCCCGTGAAGCACCCGCTCACCCGCGGTGCGGCGCTCGTCGCCGGCGCCGCCGCCACCACCCTGGCCGTCGTGGCCACCGCCACGCCCGCCGTCGCCGGACCGGCCGACAAGCAGCGGGCCGCGGCCGGCTGGCTGGCCGGCCAGCTCGACGGCGGCGTCGCCGTCAACGAGCAGTACGAGTTCAACGACTACGGCCTGAGCATCGACACCGGTCTCGCCCTGCGAGCCCAGGGGCTCAAGGCCCGCAAGGTCTCGAAGATCTCCGCGGCCCTCGCCGAGGCCGTCGACAGCTACACCACCGGCGGTGAGCCGGATGGCGCCTACTCCGGTGCCACGGCCAAGCTGGCCTCCTTCGTGGTCCGTACCGGCGGCGACCCCGCCGACTTCGGTGGGGTCGACCTGGTGGAGCGCCTCGAGGGCCTGGTCTCCACGGACGCGCCCTCCGAGGGCCGCCTGCAGGACCGCTCCGACTACGGCGACTTCGCCAACAGCATCGGCCAGTCCTTCGCCGTGCAGGCGCTGCACGCGGTGGGCTCCGAGCAGGCCGCGCCGGTGACGTCGTACCTGCTGCAGCAGCAGTGCGAGGCCGGCTACTTCCGGCTCTCCTTCGCCGCCGCCGACGCCGCCGAGCAGGGCTGCGACGCGGCCCCCGGCGAGCCCGGCCAGGGCGCCGACGTGACCTCGCTGGTGGTGCTCAACCTGCTCGAGGTCGCGGACCCCTCGGCCGAGGTCGCCGCCGCGATCGACGACGCCACCGCGTGGCTGGTCGCCCAGCAGAGCGACGGCGGCGCCTTCGACGGCGGCCCCGACGCCGGGGTGAACTCCAACAGCACCGGCCTGGCCGGGTGGGCGCTGGGCGACGCGGGTCTCTGCGGCAAGGCGCAGCAGGCCGCGCAGTGGGTCAAGAAGCAGCAGGCCGGCGGTCGCGACAAGGCGCTGGGCGTCGAGAAGGGCGCCATCGCCTACGACCGCGCCGCATTCCTGCAGGGCAAGAAGCAGGGCATCGGCGTCGACACCCGCGACCAGTGGCACCGCGCCACCGCCCAGGCCGCGCCCGCGCTGGAGAACCTGCGCAAGGTCGAGTGCAAGGCGTGAGCCTGCGCCCCGCCCGTACCTTGTCGGTCATGGGCTCGGTGCTGGGCTCCGTCGTCGTCGCGCTCGGCGTGGCGACGGCGGGGCTCGTGGTCGGCGCGCCCGCAGCCACCGCCGCCACCTGCGGCGGCGCGGGTGTCTCGGTCGTCGTCGACTTCAAGGGCCTCGGCGGGGGACAGCAGACCGGGTGCGTCAGCGGCAAGGGCGGCAGCAGCGCCGCCACCGTCCTGGCGGCCGCGGGGGTCGAGCTGACCCGGGCGCGCAACCAGCCGGGCTTCGTCTGCCGGGTGCAGCAGGTGCCGGCGAGCGACCCGTGCCTCAACGCCTCGCCCTCCGAGGCCTACTGGTCGCTGTGGTGGTCCGACGGCTCGTCGGGCTCGTGGAGCTATGCCAGCCTCGGCGTCGACCAGCTGAAGATCCCCGAGGGAGGCTCGGTCGGCTTCGCCTGGGACGACCAGTCCGGCCAGGTGCAGCCCGGCACCGCCCCGCCGAAGGCCCCGGCCCCGGCGCTGGCGAGGAGGCACCCGAGGGCGGCCCCACGCAGCAGGCGGGGACCGGGAAGGCCGACACGACCGGGGGCGCCGAGAAGGACCGCCGGAAGTCGGGGAAGCAGGAGAAGGCCGACCGCGCCGGTCAGGGCGCCGAGGGCGCCGACGACGAGACCGAGACGGAGACCGACGACCAGGACACCGTCGTCGACCTCGACGGCACCGAGCCGACCGCCGCGCCCGTCGACGACCCCGCCGGGCTCCCGGTCTGGGTCGCCCCGGCGGTGCTGGTCCTGCTGGGCGCGGGCCTGGCCGGCCTCGCCGTCGTACGCCGTCGCCGCAGGGGCTGAGGAACGCATGCCGCCGTCGGGCCCCGGCGGCGGTATGCTCCCAGCACCAACCACACACCCGCGCACGTCGGGGGAAGCCGGTCGAAGTCCGGCGCTGACCCGCAACCGTAGGCCGCCGGCAGGCGGCGAGCCGGAGCACCCGCGTGCCGCGCACCGATCACACGCTGTCGAGGACCGCAGCGGTGTCGCCCCCGCTCCACCGGGTCGCCGCCGCGTGCAGCGGAGGGGAGCCCCGTGAGGAGCCGACACCCAGGCACCGCCCTGGCCACCGTCCTGGTCGCGACCCTGCTGGCCCTGACCGCCTGCGGCGCCGGCGAGCAGGACGAGCAGCAGGCCGAGCCCCGAGAGCCCGAGGTCGAGCAGCCGGCCGAGGCGGCGCTCGCCGCCGACTGGCTCGCCGCCCAGGTCGACGACGGCGTCGTGCGCAACGAGCAGTACGACTTCGACGACCACGGCCTGGGCATCGACGTGGCCCTGGCGCTGCGCGCGCTCGGCGGGCACGAGCCGGTCGTGCAGCAGGTCGCGGGAGCCCTCGAGGGATCGGTCGAGGAGTACACCACCGGCGGCACCGAGGGTCTCTACTCCGGCGCGGTGGCCAAGCTGGCGTCCTTCGCCGTCCTGTCCGGCGGGAAGCCCACCTCCTTCGGCGGCACCGACCTGGTGGAGCGGCTCGAGGGCCTGGTCAGCACCCGGCCGGTCTCCGCCGGGAGGCTGCAGGACAGCGCCCCGGGTGCCGACGTCGCCAACACCATCGGCCAGGCGTTCGGCGCCCACGCCCTCGAGGCGGTCGGCTCGCCGGCCGCCGCGCCCGTGACGGCGTACCTGCTCGACCAGCAGTGCGCAGGCGGCTGGTTCCGGCTGCTGCTCACCGAGGACGCGACCGCCCGCGACCAGTCCTGCGACGGCGGCGACCCCGAGGGGCGCAGCGCTCCCGACACCGACGCGACGGCGCTCGTCGTGCTGGCGCTGCTGGAGCTGGAGGAGCCTCCGGCCGAGGTCCGGGAGGCGCTGCAGCGCGCGCAGGGATGGCTCGTCGAGCAGCAGGACGCCGACGGCAGCCTCGTCGCCGAGCCGGGCGCCGGAGATCCGGTCTCGAGCTCCAACTCCACCGGCCTGGCCGGCTGGGTGCTGGGCCGGCTCGGCGCCTGCGAGGAGGCCGCACGGGCAGCCCGGTGGCTGGCGGCGGTCCAGGTGGCCGAGGGGGAGCGCGAGGCGGGCGCCGTCGCCTACTCGCAGGAGGCCCTCGCCTCGCTGCCGCCGAGCGGGCGCATCGCCGTGCCCGAGCGCGACCAGTGGCGCCGCGCCACCGCCCAGGCCGCCCCCGCGCTCGAGCACCTGCAGGCCGAGCGCTGCGACGCGGGGTCGCCGTGAGCGTCCTGACGCCCGCGAGCGGCACCGAGAGCCCGGTCGCGGAACCTCCCGCCCGGCGTCCCGCCGGCGGCAACGCCCGGCTGCCGCGCGACCTGCACCCGGTGGCCTGGTGGGTCTGGGCCATCGGCCTGGCCGCCGCGGCCTCGGGCACCACGAACCCCCTGAGCCTGCTGCTCCTGGTCGGGGTCGCCGCCCTGGTCGTCTCGTCCCGCCGCTCCGACCAGCCCTGGGCACGCTCCTTCCGGCTCTACCTGTGGCTCGGTGCGGCCATCGTGGTCGTCCGGGTGCTCTTCCGCATCCTGCTCGGCGGCGGGTACGCCGGCGGGCCGGTGCTGCTCGACCTGCCCGAGGTCCCGCTGCCCGACGTGGCCGCGGGCATCGCCCTGCTCGGGCCGCTGACCTCCCAGGCCCTCCTGGCGGGCCTCTACGACGGCATGCGGCTGGCCACCATCGTCGTGTGCGTCGGCGCCGCGAACTCGCTGGCCAACCCCAAGCGGCTGCTGCGCTCGGTGCCGCCCGCGCTCTACGAGATCGGCACGGCGCTGGTGGTGGCGGTGACGGTGCTGCCCCAGCTGGCCGACTCGGTGCGCCGGGTGCGCGCGGCCCAGGGCCTGCGCGCGGGCGCGGAGGGTCGCATCGGGCTGCTGCGCCGCTCCCTGGTGCCGGTGCTCGAGGACGCCCTCGACCGCTCGCTGGCGATGGCGGCCGGCATGGACGCCCGCGGCTACGGCCGGCTGCCCGACCAGGGCCGGGGGGCCCGGCTGCTCACCGGCGCGCTGATGGTCGCCGGGCTCGTCGGCGTCTGCGTGGGCACCTACGCGCTGCTCGACACCACGGCGCCGCGGGTGCTGGCCCTGCCCATGCTGGGGCTGGGGGTGCTGCTCGCGGTGGCCGGGCTGGCCACGGCCGGGCGACGGGTCCAGCGCACCCGCTACCGGGCCGACCGCTGGCGCTGGCCCGACCTGGTCGTCGCCGTCTCGGGCGTGGGGGCCGGTGCCCTGGGTCTCTGGATCGCCCAGGCCCAGGTCGCGCTCGCGCACCCGCCGTTGGACGCCGTGCCGACCGTGAGCGCGGCAGCGCTGGCGGCCGCCCTGGTGGCCGGTGCCGGTGGCCTGGTGGCGCCGCCGGCCAGGCGGGGGGCCCTCGCATGATGGAGCTGCGCGGCGTCGGGTTCTCCTACGAGCCGGGGCCCGGCACCGAGGCCCGGCGCGTCCTCGGCTCGGTCGACCTGGTGGTCGAGGAGGGCGAGCTCGTCGTGGTCTCCGGGCCCACCGGCGTCGGCAAGTCGACCCTGCTCGGGATCGTCACCGGCCTCGTGCCGCGCTTCTCGGGCGGCCACCTCGAGGGTGACGTGCTGCTCGACGGCGAGAGCATCGTGCACCGCCCGCCGCGTGAGCGCGCCCACGCCATCGGCTACGTCGGCCAGGACCCGGCCCGGGGCTTCGTCACCGACACCGTCGAGGAGGAGCTGGCCTACGGCATGGAGCAGCTGGGGCTGCCGGCCGAGACGATGCGCCGCCGCGTCGAGGAGACCCTCGACCTGCTCGGGATCGCCGAGCTGCGCGCTCGCGACCTGCGCACCCTCTCGGGCGGGCAGCAGCAGCGGGTGGCCATCGGCTCGGTGCTGACCATGCACCCGCGGCTGCTGGTGCTCGACGAGCCCACCTCGGCGCTCGACCCCACCGCCGCCGAGGAGGTGCTGGCCACCTTGACCCGGCTCGTGCACGACCTCGGGGTCTCGGTGCTCCTGGCCGAGCACCGGCTCGAGCGGGTGGTGCCGTTCGCCGACGCCATGTGCCTGCTGCCCGGCGACGGCCGGCTCCTGGTCGGCCCGCCGGCCGAGCTGCTGCGCACCTCGCCGGTCGCCCCGCCCATCGTCGAGCTCGGCCGCGCCGCCGGCTGGTCGCCGCTGCCGCTGAGCGTGCGCGAGGCCCGACGTGCGGCCCGCCCCCTGCAGCAGCGCCTGGCCCGTCCGCCCGAGGACCCCGCCCCCGTCGTCAGCCCTGCGGGCCAGGGGCTGCTCGCGCGTGGCCTCACCGTCAGCCACGGCACCAAGGTGGCGGTGCGCGAGGTCGACCTGGTGCTGCCGCCCGGTCGGGTCACCGCGCTGATGGGCCGCAACGGAGCCGGCAAGTCGTCGCTGCTGTGGGCGCTCCAGGGGACCGGTCGTCGGTCGGCCGGCACGGTCACGGCCGCCGGCACCGACCCGGCGGCGGTGCCCTCCGGGCAGCGCCGTGCGCTGGTCGGCCTGCTGCCGCAGAACGCCGCCGACCTGCTCTACCTCGAGACAGTCGCCGAGGAGCTCGCCGCCGGTGACCCCGACGGCTCCCCGGGAGCCTGCCGCGAGCTGCTCGACCGCCTGGTGCCCGGCATCGGCGACGCGGCCCATCCCCGCGACCTGTCGGAGGGCCAGCGCCTGGCGCTGGCGCTGGCCCTGGTGCTCGCCGCGCGCCCGGGGGTGGTGCTGCTCGACGAGCCCACCCGCGGCCTCGACTACGCCGCCAAGGCCGAGCTGGCGCGCACGCTGCGCGCCCTGGCGGGCGAGGGCCACGCGGTGCTGGTGGCCACCCACGACGTGGAGTTCGTGGCGCAGGCGGCCGACGACGCGGTCGTGATGGCCGAGGGCGAGGTGGTCTCCTCGGGGCCGGCGCGCCGGGTCGTCGTCGAGTCGCCCGCCTTCGCCCCCCAGGTCACCAAGGTCCTGGGTGCACCGTGGCTGCGCGTCGACGAGGTCGTCGCGGCCCTGGAGCCGGTGTGAGCGCCCCCGCCACGCAGCACCCCGAGCGCCCCGGCCGGGTCGACGCCGTGCCGCTCGGTCGACGCTCCGCGCTCGTGCTGGCGCTGGCCTCGCTCGCAGGCCTGATGATGCTGGTCTGGCCGCTGCTGCTGCGGGTGCCCGAGGGCACCCGGGTCGACCCGCCCTTCCTCTTCCTGGCGCTGCTGCCCATCGTCGTGGCCGTCGTGCTGGCCGAGGTGAGCGAGGGTGGTCTCGACGCGCGGGTGCTGGCCGTCCTGGGGGTGCTCAGCGCCGTCAACGCGCTGGCGCGCGCCATCTCCCCGGGCATCGCCGGGGTGGAGCTGGTCTTCTTCCTGCTCGTGCTGGGCGGACGCGTCTTCGGTCCGGGCTTCGGCTTCGTGCTGGGCTGCACCAGCCTGTTCGCCTCGGCGCTGGTCACCGCCGGCGTCGGCCCGTGGCTGCCCTACCAGATGCTGGTGGCCGCCTGGGTGGGCATGTTCGCGGGCCTGCTGCCGCGCCGTCCTCGCGGGCGCGGCGAGATCGCGATGCTCGTGGTCTACGGGATCGCGGCCGCCTACCTCTTCGGCGCGCTGATGAACCTGTCCGGGTGGCCCTTCATCCTGGGCGTCGCGGTGCCGGGCCACGAGGGCGACCTCAGCTACGTGGCGGGGGCGCCCGTGGTCGAGAACCTGCAGCGCTTCGCGGTCTACACGCTGCTGACCTCGACCGGTGGCTGGGACACCCTGCGCGCGGTCACGAACACGGCCGCGATCGTGCTGCTCGGCCCCTCGATCCTCGCCGTCCTGCGCCGCGCCGCGCGCCGGGCGACGGTGACCGGCGTCGTGGCGGGGGTCAGGGACGGATCCTGAGGATCTTGTCGTCCCCGGGGCCCGGGTCGCCGCGGCCGTCGCGGTTGCTGGTCGTCACCCACAGGGACCCGTCGGGGGCCTGCGCGACGCTGCGCATCCGGCCGTGCTCGCCGACCAGGTACGCCGTCGCCTCGCCGGCCCGGCGGCCGTCGGGGCCGACCTCCACGCGCCACAGCCGCTCGCCCTGCAGCGCGCCGAGCCACAGGTGACCGCCGGCCAGCGCCAGGCCCGACGGCGACGCCTCGCCGGTGCCCCAGGTGACCTGCGGGTCGACGTAGCGCTGCTGGTCGCCGACGCCCTCGACGGCCGGCCAGCCGTGGTCCTGCCCGCCGTCGATGCGGTTGAGCTCGTCGGCGGTGCTGTCGCCGAACTCCGAGGCCCACAGCTGGTCGCCGACGAACGCCAGGCCCTGCACGTTGCGGTGCCCCGAGGAGAAGACGGGGCTGTCGGGGCGCGGGTTGCCGGGGGCCGGCTCGCCGTCGGTGGTGATCCGCAGGATCTTGCCGCCGAGGCTGTCGGGGTCGGGTGCCCGGGAGGGCTCGCCGGCGTCGCCGGTGGAGACGTAGAGGTGGCCGTCGGGGCCGAAGAGCAGCCGGCCGCCATCGTGGATGAAGCCGTTGGGGATGCCGGTGAGCACCGGCTCGGTCGCGCCGAGCCGCGCGCCCTCGAGCCGCGCCCGCACCACCCGGTTGTCCTCCGCGGTGCTGACGTAGAGGTAGAGCAGACGGTCGTCGTCGAAGTCGGGGGAGACCGCCACGCCGAGCAGGCCGGCCTCGCCCTGGGCCACCCGCTCCTCGACGGTGCCCGCCACCACCACGCGGTGCTGCTCGCCGCGCAGCAGCAGCACCCGCCCGCTGTCGCGCTCGGTGACCACGGCGTCGCCGTCGGGCAGGAAGTCCAGGCCCCAGGGCACCGACAGCCCGGTGGCCACGGTGCCGAGGAGCCGGGGCTCCCGGTCGCCCGGGGTCAGCGTGGCCCCGGGCGCCTGCGAGGGCGCGGGCGGACTGGCGGTCGGACTGGTGGTCGCACTGGGCGTGGGGGTGGCCGGCAGGGGGGTGGCGTCGGGGGTCGTCTCCAGGATCCGTACGTCGGTGCTGTTGCCCTCGTCGAGGCAGCCGCCGAGCACCAGGGTGCCCAGCAGCCCGCCCACCAGGGCGAGGGCGGGGTGGCGCCTCATGCGACGCGCTCGAGGAGCTCGAGCAGCAGGCGGTGCACCTCGTCGGGGTGCTCCAGGGAGAGGAAGTGGGTGCCCGGCAGCTCGTGGTAGGTCGCCCCCGGGACCCGCGCGGCGGCGCTGGCCATGTCGCGGGCGCCGGCGAGCAGGTCGTAGGTGCCGGCGACGAAGGTGACCGGCACCGTCAGGTGGCGCAGCGAGACCCGGGCGTGCTCCGAGGTGCGCAGCGCCAGGTGGAAGTACCAGTCGAGCGGGGTCGAGAGGAACTCGCGCACCGCTAGGGCCGCCATCTCGGGATCGCGCACCGGCAGCATGAACCCGCTGTGGCTCAGCGCCGCGATCGTCAGCGGGCCGACCGGCAGCCGGCTCGCGACCGGGCTCAGCAGGCAGCCCGCCTGCTTGGCCGCCCGGGCCGCGTTGACGGTGAGCAGCCGCGCGAGCGGGCGCGGCACCCGCAGGGGTGCCAGCATGGTGGCGAAGGTGTCGCCAGGGACCCCGGCGACCGCGAAGAGTCCGCTGACCCGCTCGGGGTGGCGCAGCGCGAGCTCGAACATCGTGTTCACACCCATCGACCAGCCCATCAGCACCGCGCGGTCGATCCCGAAGTGGTCCATCACCGACAGCCCGTCGTCGACGACGTCCTCGATGCGGCAGTGCGAGCGGTCGCGGGGCCGCTCGGAGCCGCCGACGCCGCGGTGGTTCCACGAGACGACCCGGACCCCGCAGCGCGGGTCGAGCAGCGCCGGCCAGGCGTAGGCGTTGGTGCCGAGGCCGTTGCACAGCACCACCGTGGGGCCGTCGATCACCCCCTCCGGGTCGTTGGTCCAGGCGCGCAGGCGCGTCCCGTCGTCGGAGAGCACCTCGTCGAAGGCGAGCGCGGGGGTCGAGGTGCGGGCCCGGGTGGTCGACATGGCGCCGATTGTGCCGCACCGGCGAGACGGTGGTGTGGCGGATCAGACGTGGTGGGCACGCGGCTGGAGCGGCGGGTGCGGCCGCTCGTGGCCGCGGGCGACCGCGAGCTCCTCGAGGTAGTGCTCGACCTCGTGGCGCTCCACCCGCCGCCGGGCCGCCTCGGTGCTGGCGAGCATGGCGTTGTGCTGGGCTCGCTGGTGGGAGACGACCGGCCAGCGCCGGGCGGCCCCGGCCAGGCCCAGGACGGGCAGGACGGCGCGGCGTGCCAGGGACATGGGGGGCTCCAAGCGGGGTGTCGAGGACGCCGCCGAATCTAGGACGCCCCGGCGTCGCTGGGGAGTCCGCGCCGTCACCGGAGCGTGAACAGGCAGGTCAGGGCGGGGTTGCGGAGCGGGCTCAGTCGACGACCGGCACCGCGGGCCGTCGGCTGCGGGTGGCGCCGATGCTGGCCAGCACCACGCACGCGACGGCGGCGTACTGCACCGGGCCGAGCAGCTCGCCCAGCACGACGATGCCGGCGAGGGCGGCGGCCGCCGGCTCGAGGCTCATCAGGATGCCGAACACGGCCGGTCGCAGGCTGCGCAGCGCCACCAGCTCGCAGCTGTAGGGGATCACCGACGACAGCAGGCCCACGGCGGCGCCGATGAGCAGCACCCGGGGGTCGAGCAGGTCGTTGCCGCCGACCCCGACCGCGAACGGCAACAGCAGCAGGGCGGCCACCGCGCTGGCCAGCACCAGGCCGTCGACGCCCTGCCAGTGCCGCCCGGTCTCGGCACTGAGCAGGATGTAGGCCGCCCACGCGGCGCCGGCCAGCAGCGCGAACCCGACCCCGGCCCAGTTCACGTCGGCGCCGTCGAGGCCCAGCAGCGCCACCCCGACCCCGGCCAGGCCCACCCACACCAGGTCGCGGGCGCGCCGGGAGCCCAGCACGGCCAGGCTCAGCGGGCCGACGAACTCGATGGTGACCGCGACCCCGAGCGGGATCCTCGCGAAGGACTGGTAGATCGCCCAGTTCATCAGCCCCAGGCTCAGCCCGAAGGCCACGACCACGGCCCAGTCGCGGCGGCTGCGTCCACGCAGCCGCGGGCGCACCACCAGCGCGAGGACCAGCACGCTCGAGGCCAGCCGCAGCCAGACCATGGTGGTGGGGCCGATCTCGTCGAAGATCGACTTCGCGACGCTGGCGCCCAGCTGCACCGAGGCGATCCCGATGAGCACCAGCCAGACCGGTGACACGGCCCGCGTGAGGGGCGACGATGAGTTCCGGCCGACCACGCGGTCAATGTACGGGTGGGCCGCCGAGGAGAGGACAGCGACATGGCGCAGGAGACGCAGGGCAGGACGGTGCTGGTGGTGGGCACCCGCAAGGGCCTGTGGGTGGGGGAGTCGGACGAGCGGCGTGCGGAGTGGTCCTTCGCCGGGCCGCACCACGACATGCAGGAGGTCTACTCCTGCCTGGTCGACACCCGGGTGCGCGACGCGCAGGGCCGCCCGCGGCTGCTGGTCGGGGCCTCGTCGACCTGGTTCGGCCCGCAGGTGCAGGTCTCCGACGACCTGGGTGCCTCGTGGCGACCGGGGCGGCGGCCGCCGGCCTTCCCCGACGACGTGGACGCCTCGGTCGACCGGGTCTGGCAGCTGGTGGCGGGCGCCGAGCCGGGCGTGGTCTGGGCGGGCACCGAGCCGGGGGCGGTCTTCCGCTCCCGCGACGGCGGCGAGACCTGGGACCTCGAGCGCGCCCTGTGGGACCACCCGCACCGTGCGCAGTGGTCGGAGGGCTTCGGCGGCCAGGCCTTCCACACGGTGCTGCCGCACCCCACCGACCCGGGCTCGGCCGTGGTCGCGCTGTCCACCGGCGGGGTCTACCGCACCACCGACGACGGCGCGTCGTGGGAGCCGCGCAACAGCGGCATCCGTGCCGAGTTCCTGCCCGAGGGCGAGCAGTACCCCGAGTTCGGCCAGTGCGTGCACAAGGTCGCCCGCCACCCCTCGCGCCCCGAGAGGCTCTTCGCCCAGAACCACGGCGGCGTCTACCGCTCCGACGACGAGGGCGGCAGCTGGACCTCGATCGCCGAGGGGCTGCCGGCCGACTTCGGCTTCCCCGTCGTGGTGCACCCCCACGAGCCCGACACCGTCCACGTCTTCCCGCTGGGTGGCGCCGGTGGCCGCTACCCACCCGACGGGCGGGCCCGGGTGTGGCGCTCGTGCGACGCCGGCGAGAGCTGGGAGGAGCTGGGGGAGGGCCTGCCCGACGGGTTCTTCGTCGGGGTGCTGCGCGACGCGATGTGCAGCGACGACCACGCCGAGACCGGGCTCTACCTCGGCGCCCGCAACGGCACCGTGTGGGCCTCGGCGGACGCCGGGCGGACCTGGCGGCTGGTGGTGGCCGACCTGCCCGACGTGGTCTGCGTGCGCGCCGCGGCGTACTAGAGCGTGGCGGCCGGCACGCCGGCGGTGATCCTGCTGCCGTCGGCGCGGGTGCCGCCCAGCTGCGGGCGGTCGTCGAGCGGGTGCGGCAACCGGGTGCCGCGGGCGTCGAGGTCGACCACGAGCGGGCGCTCGGCGTCGACCTCGTGCTCGGTGCCGCGCACGCTGATGCAGACCGCTCCTCGACCCTCGAGCACCGTGACGCACAGGCGGTCGGGCCGCACCTCCAGGGCCAGCCGGTGCCCCTGCCAGCGCAGGGTGCAGCGCAGCACCGGGAAGGCGTCGGGCAGCCGCGGGTCGAAGGAGAGCCGACCCCGGTGGTCGCGCATGCCGGCGAAGCCGTTGACCAGCGCCGCCCACACCCCGCCGGCCGAGGCGATGTGCAGGCCGTCGTCGGTGTTGCCGTGCAGGTTGGCCAGGTCGACGTGCAGGGCCTGGCGGAAGTAGCCCCAGGCCGCGTCGGCGTAGCCGACCTCGGCCGCGACCACCGACTGCACCACGGCCGAGAGGGTCGAGTCGCCGGTGGTGATCGGGTCGTAGTACTCGAAGTCGGCGCGCTTCTCCTCCTCGGTGAAGCGGTCGCCCTGCAGGAACAGCGCCAGCACCACGTCGGCCTGCTTGAGCACCTGGAACCGGTAGATGACCAGCGGGTGGTAGTGCAGCAGCAGCGGGCGCAGCGAGTCGGGCGTCTCGGAGAGGTCCCACACCTCGCGGTCGAGGAACGCGTCGTCCTGCGGGTGGATGCCCAGCCCCTCGTCGAAGGGGATGTGCATCCCGGCCGCGCATCGCGCCCACTCCTCGACCTCGGCGTCGTCGAGCTCGAGGCGGGCCCGCACCTGCTCGAAGTCCTCGGGGTGGTCGCGGCGCACGGTCTCGACGGCCGCCACGGCCTGCTCGAGGTTGTAGCGGGCCATCACGTTGGTGAACAGGTTGTTGTTGACGACCGTCGTGTACTCGTCGGGTCCGGTGACCCCGTGGATGTGGAAGGACGGCGTGCCGTTGCTGCGCCAGAAGCCGAGGTCGACCCACATCCGCGAGGTCTCGACCAGCACGTCGATGCCGTCGCGCACCAGGAAGCCCACGTCGCCCGAGGCGGCGACGTACTGCATGAGTGCGTGGGCCACGTCGGCGTCGATGTGCACCTGGGCGGTGCCGGCGGCGTAGTAGGCCGAGGCCTCCTCGCCGTTGATGGTGCGCCACGGGTAGAGCGCGCCGCTCTGGGCCATCTCGCGCGCGCGGTGCCGGGCGGCGGGCAGCATCCGGCTGCGGAAGTGCAGCAGGTTCCGCGCCAGGTGCGGCTGGGTGTAGGTGAGGAACGGGGCGACGTAGATCTCGCTGTCCCAGAAGTAGTGGCCCTCGTAGCCCGAGCCGGTGACCCCCTTGGCGGGCACCCCCTGCTGGTCGGCGCGGGCGCTGGCCTGGGCCAGGGAGAAGAGGTTGAACCGGATCGCCTGCTGCACGGCGATCTCCTCGTCGGAGGCGTCGGCGTGGGTGACCTCGACGTCGGCGGCCGACCAGAAGTCGGCGTACCAGTCGCGCTGCTCGTCGAGGTAGTGGTCCAGGCCGTGGTGGCGCGCCCGGTCGAGGGTGCGCTCGCAGCGGTCGGCCAGCTCGCGCACCGGGACGCCGCGCGAGGTGTGGTAGGCCACCACCTTCTGCAGGCGCACCGGGTTGCCCTCGGTGGCCTCGACGCGGAAGACCATCTTGGCCAGGTCCTGCTCGGCGCTGCGCACGACCTCGCTGGGGTCGTCGGTGGTCAGGGTGTGGTCGGCGGCGACCGCGATCGTCATCCGGGAGTTGGCGCAGCTGTAGCCCAGCTCCATGCGCTGCTGCTGGGCGGAGTGCAGGCGCGGCACCAGCACCCGGTCCTCGAAGCTGGCGGCCTTGCGGGGGTCGATCCCCTCGCCCATCGCGGCGCGCGGGTCGTGGTACTCGTCGGTGCCGTCCTGGCGGTTGAGCAGCTGGGAGGAGATGGTGATCGGGGCGTCGCCCTCGAGCATCGTCACCGTCAGGCCCAGCAGCGCGAGGTGGCGCTGGGTCATGGAGACCATCCGCGTCGACTCGACCTTGACCCGCTTGCCCGAGGGGGTCCGCCAGACCAGCGAGCGGCGCAGCACGCCGTCGCGGAAGTCCAGGGAGCGCTCGTAGCGCTCGAGGTCGGCGGTGCCCAGGATGAGCGGCTCGTCGTCGACGTAGAGCTTCATCAGCTTGGCGTCGGGGACGTTGACGATCGTCTGCCCGGTCTGGGCGAACCCGACGGCGGCCTCGGCGTGCCGGATCGGCCAGGTCTCGTGGAAGCCGTTGACGAAGGTGCCGTGCGCGTGGGCGTCGCGACCCTCCTCGGGGTTGCCACGCATGCCGAGGTAGCCGTTGGCCACCGCGAAGAGCGTCTCGGTGACGCCGAGGTCCTCGGCACGGTGCGAGCGCTCGACCAGGCGCCACGGGTGCACCGGGAACCGGCCCCGGTCCATCGGGTCGTCGGCGACGAAGCGGCGGGTCACGCGACCGGCCCGGGGAGGAGCTCGGCGAGGTCGGCGACGACGAGGTCGGCCCCGGCCTCGCTCAGCGTCTCGACGCCGGCGCCGCGGTCGACGCCCACCACCAGGGCGAAGCCGCCGGCCGCGCCGGCCCGCACGCCCGAGACGGCGTCCTCGAAGACCACCGAGCGCGCCACGTCGGCGCCCAGCTCGCGGGCGGCGTGCACGAAGGTGTCGGGCTCGGGCTTGCCGGGCAGGCCCAGCTCGGTGGCCACGGCGCCGCTGACCACGGTGCCGAAGCGGTCGGCCAGGCCCGCGGCCTCGAGCACCGCCGGGGCGTTGGCCGACGACGAGACGACGCCCAGGGGCATCCCGAGCTCGCGCAGGTGGTCCAGCAGCGCCACCGATCCCGGGTAGGCCACGACGCCGTCGCGGGCCAGCACCTCGTTGAACGCGTCGTTCTTGCGGTCGCCCAGCTCGCGGACCCGCTCCTCGGCCAGCTCGATGCCGCGCGCGGCCAGGAAGTCGCGCACCCCGTCGTAGCGGGGCTTGCCGTCGACGTGGGCGAAGTAGTCGGCCTCGGTGTAGGGCGAGCGGTCGGCCGCCGCGCCGTCGTAGGAGCCCAGGAAGGCGTTGAACATGTCGGCCCAGGCCCTCATGTGCACCTCGGCGGTCGGCGTGATGACGCCGTCGAGGTCGAGCAGCACGGCGTCGTGGTCTGTCCAGGTCACGGTCCTCACCCCACGAGGCTAGGGCCCTTTGCGTCCCGACGCAGATCGACGCGGTGAGACACCGTGCCGACTGCGACGACCGTCACGGATAGCCTGGTTCCATGACCGGACCGTCCGAGCGACCCGACCTCAAGCCCCGTTCCCGCGACGTCACCGACGGCCTCGAGCGTGCCGCCTCGCGCGGCATGCTCCGAGCGGTCGGGATGGGCGACGACGACTGGGAGAAGCCCCAGATCGGCGTCGCGTCGAGCTGGAACGAGATCACGCCCTGCAACCTGTCGCTGGACCGGCTGGCCAAGGCGGTCAAGAACGGCGTGCACGCCGCCGGCGGCTACCCGTTGGAGTTCGGCACGATCTCGGTCTCCGACGGCATCTCGATGGGCCACGAGGGCATGCACTTCTCCCTGGTCTCGCGCGAGGTCATCGCCGACTCAGTCGAGGTGGTGATGAGCGCCGAGCGCCTCGACGGGTCGGTGCTGCTGGCCGGCTGCGACAAGTCGCTGCCCGGCATGCTGATGGCCGCCGCGCGCCTCGACCTCGCCTCCGTCTTCATGTACGCCGGCTCGATCATGCCCGGCCAGGTCGACGGCGAGGACGTGACGATCATCGACGCCTTCGAGGCCGTCGGCGCGTGCCTGGCCGGCAAGATGAGCCGCGAGGAGGTCGACCGGATCGAGCGGGCCATCTGTCCCGGCGAGGGCGCCTGCGGCGGGATGTACACCGCCAACACGATGGCCGCCGTCGGCGAGGCGCTCGGCATGTCGCTGCCCGGTTCGGCCGCGCCGCCGGCCGTCGACCGGCGCCGCGACGGGTTCGCCCACCGCTCCGGGGAGGCCGTGGTCGAGATGCTGCGTCAGGGCATCACCGCACGCCAGATCATGACCATGGAGGCCTTCGAGAACGCGATCACCGTCGTGATGGCGCTCGGTGGCTCCACCAACGCGGTGCTGCACCTGCTCGCGATCGCCCGCGAGGCGGAGGTGCCGCTGAGCATCGACGACTTCAACCGCATCGGCGACAAGGTGCCGCACCTGGGCGACCTCAAGCCCTTCGGCCGCTACGTGATGAACGACGTCGACAAGATCGGCGGCATCCCCGTGGTGATGAAGGCGCTGCTCGACGCCGGCCTGATGCACGGCGACGTGCTGACCGTGACCGGCCGCACGATGGCCGAGAACCTCGAGGCCCTCGCGCCGCCGTCCCTCGACGACGACGTGATCCGCAGCCTCGAGCGCCCGATCCACGCCACCGGCGGGCTGACCATCCTCAAGGGCTCGCTGGCCCCCGAGGGCGCGGTCGTGAAGTCGGCCGGGTTCGACGAGACCGTCTTCGAGGGGACCGCCCGGGTCTTCGACGGCGAGCGTGCCGCGATGGACGCGCTGTCGGCCGGCAAGGTCCAGGCCCGCGACGTCGTCGTCATCCGCTACGAGGGCCCCAAGGGCGGCCCGGGCATGCGCGAGATGCTCGCCATCACCGGCGCCATCAAGGGCGCCGGCCTCGGCAAGGACGTGCTGCTGCTGACCGACGGGCGCTTCTCCGGCGGCACCACCGGCCTGTGCGTGGGCCACGTCGCCCCCGAGGCCGTCGACGGCGGCCCGATCGCGTTCGTGCGCGACGGCGACCGGATCACCCTCGACGTCCTCAACCGCACCCTCGAGGTCGAGCAGGGCGACGACTGGGAGTCGCGCAAGGAGGGCTGGGAGCCCAACCCGCCGAAGTACACCCGCGGGGTCCTGGGCAAGTACGCCAAGACGGTCTCCTCCGCCGCCCACGGCGCGGTCACCGGCTGACGACCGGTCGTGCTGCTACCAGGTGTCGACGGTGCGGCCGCTGCCGGTGAGCCGCCCGTCGCGGGCGGCGGCCGCGAGAAGCGCCGCGACGACCTGACGGGTCTCGGCGGGGTCGACGACGTCGTCGATCTCGAAGTGGCGGGCGACGTTGAGGGCCGCGGAGTGCGCCTGGGCGTACGCCGTCAGCTCGCGCACCGTCCGCTCGCGCTCGGCGTCGTCCTCGATCGCCTCGAGCTCGCGGCGCATCGACAGCCGCACCGCGCCCTCGAGCCCCATCGCGCCCAGGTGCGCCCCGGGCCAGGCCAGCGTCATCAGCGGCTGGTGGGTGCTGCCGCCGAGCATCGCCTGCGCGCCCAGGCCGTAGCCGCGGCGCAGCACCACCCCGATCATCGGGACCTGCAGCTGGGCGCCGGCGACCAGCAGCCGTGAGGTGTGGCGCACCAGGCCGGTGCGCTCCGCGTCGGGACCGACCATCATGCCGGGGGTGTCGACCAGCGAGACGACCGGGAAGCCGTGGGCGTCGCAGAGCTGCAGGAAGCGCGCGGCCTTGTCGCCGGCGTCGGCGGTGATCGCGCCGGCCAGGTGGCGGGTGTCGTTGCCGATGACCCCGACGGTGCGGCCCTCGATGCGGCCCAGCGCGGTCAGCAGCTCGGGCGCGAAGTCGGGACGCAGCTCGGTGACGGTGCCCTCGTCGCAGATCGTCTCCACCACCGGCACCAGCTCGTACGACGTGCGCTCACCGTCGGGGACGGCCTCGCACAGCGGCGTCTGGTCGGGCACCTCCCACGAGTCCTCGTCGCCCAGGAAGTAGCCGATGAGCGCGCGGGCGGCCTCGACCGCGTCGTCCTCGTCGACGGCCACGTCGACCACGCCGTTGGCGGTCATCACGTCGAGGGGACCGACCTCGGCGGCGCCCACGTCGCCGAGCCCGCCGCCGGCGATCATCGCCGGGCCTCCCATCCCGAGCGAGGCGCGCGGCGTGGCGACCACGAGGTCGGAGCAGCCGGCGACGACGGCGTTGCCGGCGAAGCAGGGGCCCTCGACCACGGCGATGCGCGGCACCCGGCCCGACAGCCGCGCCCAGGCGGCGAAGGTGGTGACGTCGAGCGCGGAGACGAGCGGGATGTCGGTGTCGCCGGGCCGCCCGCCGCCCCCGGCGGCGAAGAAGACGCAGGGCAGGGCGAGGCGCTCGACGACGTCGAGGAGCCGGTCGGTCTTGCGGTGCCCGCGCATGCCCTGGGTGCCGGCCATCACGAGGTAGTCGTAGGAGAGCACCGCCACGGAGCGGCCGCCGATGGTGGCCAGGCCGCCGACGATGCCGTCGGCGACGGTGCGGTCGAGCAGGTCGTCCATCGACCGCTTGTCCTCCTGCGCCGCGGTGACGAAGCGGCCGTACTCGACGAAGCTGCCCGGGTCGACCAGCGCCGCGACCTGCTCGCGGGCGGTGCGGCCGCCGCGCGCGTGGAGCCGCTCGACGGCCTCGGGGCGGGCGGCGTCCTCGGTCAGGGCCCGCCGTGCGAGCACCTCGAGCAGGGCGGGCCGGATCGGGTCGGGGGTCGACATGGCGGGGAGTCTAGGAGCGGGCCCGGTGGGGTAGACATGCGCCGTGACCTCCACCACGCACCAGGGCGCCGCCCACCTCGACGCCGACGACGAGCTGGCGTCGTACCGGGACCGCTTCGTCGGCGCGCAGAGCCCCCTGGTCTACCTCGACGGCAACTCGCTGGGCCGCCCGCTGCGGGTGACGGGGGAGCGGCTGCGGACCTTCGTCGAGCACGAGTGGGGCGGCCGGCTGATCCGCGGCTGGGACGAGGCCTGGATGGACCTGCCGACCGTCGTCGGCGACCGCATCGGCGCCGCCTGCCTGGGCGCGGCGCCCGGGCAGACCGTCGTCGCCGACTCGACCACGGTGCTGCTCTACAAGGCGCTGCGCGCCGCCGTGGCGGCGCGACCGGGCCGCCACGAGGTGGTGCTCGACCGCGACAACTTCCCGACCGACCGCTACGTGGCGGCCGGTGTCGCCGACGAGCTGGGCCTGACCCTGCGCTGGATCGACGTCGACACCAGCGCCGGGGTCACCCTCGAGCAGGTGCAGGAGGTCGTGGGCGAGCAGACCGCGGTGGTGCTGCTCAGCCACGTCGCCTACCGCTCGGCGTGGCTGGCCGACGCGCCCGCGATCACCGCCGCCGTCCACGACGCCGGGGCGCTGGTGCTGTGGGACCTGAGCCACTCGGTCGGCTCGGTGCCCCTCGAGCTCGACGCGTGGGGCGTCGACCTGGCGGTCGGCTGCACCTACAAGTACCTCAACGGCGGCCCCGGCTCGCCGGCGTTCGTCTACGTCGCCGAGCGGCTGCACGACGGGCTGCGCCAGCCGGTCAAGGGCTGGATGGGCCACGCCGACCCGTTCGCGATGGGCCCCGGCTGGACCCCCGCGCCGGGCATCCGCCGGATGGTCTCGGGCACCCCGCCGGTGGTCGGGATGCTCGCGGTCCAGGACATGCTCGACCTGCTCGAGGAGGTCGGCATGCCGGCCGTGCGCGCGAAGTCGGTGGGCCTGGCCGAGCACGTCCTGGCGCTCACCGACGACCTGCTCGCGCCGCTGGGCGTCGGCGTCGCCACGCCCCGCGAGGCGCAGCGTCGCGGCGGCCACGTCACGCTCACCCACCCCGCCATGCGCGAGGCCACCGCCCGGCTCTGGGCCGCCGACGTGGTCCCCGACTACCGCGACCCCGGCGGCCTGCGACTGGGCCTCTCACCGCTCTCGTCGTCGTACGACGAGGTGGCGCGCGGGATGGAGGCGGTTCGCGAGGTGCTCGCCGACCTGACAGCCTCGGACGCATGAGCAGCACCGACGTCCGCTTCCCCCGCCCGCTGCGCCCCGGCGACACCATCGGGGTCACCGCGCCCTCCTCGGGCGTGCAGACCTCGTTGCTGCCGAGGCTCGACGCGGCATGCGAGCACCTGCGCCGGCGGGGCTACGAGGTGCGCCGCGGCACGGTGCTCGAGGCGCCCGACGGGGGAGTGGCCGCCCCGGCCGCCCAGCGCGCGGCCGAGCTGACCGCGATGCTCTGCGACCCCGACGTGCGCGCCGTGGTGCCGCCGTGGGGCGGGGAGCTGGCGATCCAGGTGCTCGACCACCTCGACTGGGACGCCCTGGCCGCGGCCGAGCCGACCTGGCTGGTCGGCTGGAGCGACCTGACCACGCTGATGGTGCCGCTGCTGACCCGGCTGGGCTGGGCGACGCTGCACGGCGGCAACCTGATGGACACCCCCTACCGCCAGCCCGAGGGCCTCGCGCACTGGCTCGACGTGCTCGAGACCGAGCCGGGCGACCCGGTCGTGCAGGCCTCGCCCGGCCGGCACCGCTCCGGCGGCTTCGACGACTGGGAGGCCGAGCCGGGGCTCGCCGAGCAGCAGCTCGACCTCACCGGCTCGTGGGAGGTCGTCGGCGGCGGCGGGCTCGACCTGACCGGCCGGATCGTGGGCGGCTGCATCGAGGTGCTCGGGCCGCTGGTCGGCACGCCGTACGCCGACGTCGCCGGTTGGGGCCGCGCCCAGGTCGACGAGGGCCTCGTGGTCTACGTGGAGGCGGCCGAGCACGCCGCCTTCGACGTGTGCCGCGCGCTGCACGGGATGCGGATGGCGGGCTGGTTCGACGAGGCCGAGGCGGTGCTGGTCGGGCGCACCTCGGGGCCCGGCAGCCCGGGGCTGAGCCAGCGCCAGGCGGTCCTCGACGCGCTCGGCCCGCTGGAGGTGCCGCTGGTGCTCGGGGTCGACGTGGGCCACGTGCCGCCCAACCTGCCGCTGGTCAACGGCGCGTCGTGCCGCGTGGTCGTCGACGCCCGGCGCAGCGAGATCACCCAGGTGTGGGGCTGAGCGGCTCGCTCTCCTGGGCCGAGGAGCGGCCCAGCAGCGACAGCGCCCCGAGCAGCGCGACGAAGAGCGCGGTGATCGCCACGCAGGTGACCAGCACCGCGGCCCAGCCGTCCTCGCGGTGGTCGAGGAAGGGGTAGGGGAACCAGCCGCTCACCAGCCCGACGACCAGCGTCCAGGCCAGCCACGCCAGCGGCCAGACCAGCGCCAGGCCCGCCGTACGACGGGTGACGCGCGGGCGCGGGCCCACGACGACGAAGCCGACGACCGCCAGGACCGGCACCACCAGGTGCAGCAGGGCGTCGGCCAGCGCGTCGGCGCCCTGCAGGTCGAGCAGCGGGCGCAGCAGCACGAAGTGCACCAGGCCGGTGATGGTGATGCCGACGACCGCGTCGAGGCGCAGCACCGGGCGGCCCGGACGCGGGTGCCGGGCCAGGTGGGCGGCGGCCAGGGCGACCAGCAGGTTGCTCTGCACGGTGAAGTAGGAGACCAGGCGCCCCAGACGGACCTCCAGCGGCGGCACCGACTGCTCGTCGAGCACCCGCCCGCCCTGGACGACCAGCACCAGCTGGAGCAGCAGGGCAGCGGCGGCCACCACCGCCACGAGTGCGTGCCAGGACCGGACCCGTGACGTCATGGGCCCTGACGCTAGGGCATCTGGCAGCATCTGGGCCGTGGACCAGCGGATCAGCTTCATCACCCTGGGTGTGCGCGACCTCGCCGCCTCGCGCGCCTTCTTCCTCGACGGCCTGGGCTGGCAGGCCAGCCACGACGACGACGAGGTGCTGATGCTGCGGGCGGGCGAGCACCTCGTCCTGTCGCTGTGGGACCGCGCCGCGATGGAGGCCGAGGTGGGCGCGCTCGGCTCGGGAGCGGCCCCGCTGACGATCTCGCACAACGTCGCCACCCGAGAGGAGGTCGACGCGGTCCTCGAGCAGGCACGGGTCGCCGGCGCACGCGTCGTCCTGGCGCCGCAGGAGCGGGCCTGGGGCGGCTACACCGGCTACTTCGCCGACCCGTCCGGCTACCGGTGGGAGGTGGCCTGGAACCCGGGACCGGTCGGCCAGGAGGTGCTGCCCTGACGGCGTGCCCGGGGTCCCCGGGCGCCAGAGAGTCGGGGGGAGCCAGCATGTGGGACTCGCGTCCCAGATGTTGGGACGCCTGGCAGACTGGCGTGACGAGGCGACGGGGCCCGGGATACCGTGCAGCCATGCGCCAGGACCTTCTCGTACCCACGCGACGCGTGAGCTGAGCCGGCACCGGCACACAGCCAGCGCGTCACCCCTCGTTGCCCCCAGGGCCGAGGGGCTTTTTCATGAGTAGGCACGGCGACAGGCACCACACCAGCAAGGGGAGCGGCAGGGCATGAGCACTGAAACGTCCGGGACACCGACCACCGGCGACCAGGTCACGGGCGCACAGAGCCTGGTCACCTCGCTCGAGGCGGCCGGCGTCACCGACGTCTTCGGCATCCCCGGCGGGGCGATCCTGCCGGCCTACGACCCGCTGATGGACTCCTCCATCCGCCACATCCTGGTCCGCCACGAGCAGGGCGCCGGCCACGCCGCGCAGGGCTACGCCGCCGCGACCGGCCGGGTCGGCGTCTGCATGGCCACCTCGGGGCCGGGCGCCACCAACCTGGTCACCGCGCTGGCCGACGCGCACATGGACTCGGTGCCGATGGTGGCGGTCACCGGGCAGGTCGGCGCCTCGCTGATCGGCACCGACGCCTTCCAGGAGGCCGACATCCGCGGCATCACGATGCCGATCACCAAGCACAACTTCCTGGTCACCGACCCCGCCGAGATCCCGCAGAAGATCGCCGAGGCCTTCCACATCGCCTCGACCGGGCGCCCCGGCCCGGTGCTGGTCGACGTGGCCAAGTCGGCGCTGCAGTCGATGACCACCTTCCGCTGGCCCACCGAGCTGCACCTGCCGGGCTACCGCCCGGTGACCAAGCCGCACAGCAAGCAGATCCGCGAGGCCGCCCGGCTGATCCTCGAGGCCCGGCGCCCGGTGCTCTACGTCGGCGGCGGCACCATCCGCGCCGGCGCGTCGCGCGAGCTGCGGGTGCTCGCCGAGATGACCGGCATGCCGGTGGTGACCACGCTGATGGCGCTGGGCGCCTTCCCCGACAGCCACCCCCAGCACCTGGGCATGCCCGGCATGCACGGCACCGTCGCGGCGGTCGCCGGGCTGCAGAAGAGCGACCTGATCATCAGCCTCGGCGCGCGCTTCGACGACCGCGTCACCGGCAACCTCGACTCCTTCGCGCCGGGCGCCAAGGTGATCCACGCAGACATCGACCCCGCCGAGATCGGCAAGAACCGCTACACCGACGTGCCGATCGTGGGCGACTGCCGCGAGGTCATCTCCGACCTCGTCGTGGCGCTCAAGGCCGAGGCCGACGCCGGCCACAGCGGCGACTACGAGGCCTGGGTGGCGTTCCTGTCAGGGGTGAAGAAGAAGTACCCGCTCGGCTACGAGCAGTCGCCGGCCGGCACGCTGGCGCCCCAGCACGTCATCGAGCGGCTCAGCGCGATCGCGGGCCCCGAGGCGATCTACACCTCCGGGGTGGGCCAGCACCAGATGTGGGCGGCGCACTTCGTGCAGTACGAGCACCCGCGCACCTGGCTGAACTCCGGCGGCCTGGGCACCATGGGCTACTCGGTGCCGGCCGCGATGGGCGCCAAGGTCGGTCGCCCCGACACCACCGTGTGGTCGATCGACGGCGACGGCTGCTTCCAGATGACCAACCAGGAGCTGGCCACCTGCGCGATCGAGAACATCCCGATCAAGGTCGCGGTCATCAACAACGAGTCGCTGGGGATGGTGCGCCAGTGGCAGACGCTCTTCTACAACGAGCGCTACTCCAACACCAACCTGCAGCGCCAGGGCGGCGTCGTGCGGATCCCCGACTTCGTCAAGCTCGCCGAGGCCTACGGCTGCGTGGGCCTGGCGTGCGACGGCCCCGACGACGTCGACGCCACCATCGAGAAGGCCATGGAGATCAACGACGTGCCCGTCGTGGTCGACTTCCGCGTGCACCGCGACGCGATGGTCTGGCCGATGGTCGCCGCCGGCACCAGCAACGACGACATCAAGTACGCCCGCGACCTGGCCCCCGACTTCGACGAGGACGACCTGTGAGGATGATCCAGCGATGACCCAGCACACCCTCTCCGTCCTGGTCGAGGACAAGCCCGGCGTCCTGACCCGCATCGCCGGCCTCTTCAGCCGCCGGGGCTTCAACATCCACAGCCTCGCGGTCGGCCCGACCGAGCACCCCGAGATCTCGCGGATGACGATCGTGGTCAACGTCGAGGAGTCCCCGCTCGAGCAGGTCACCAAGCAGCTCAACAAGCTGATCGAGGTCATCAAGATCGTCGAGCTCGACCCCGACGCCTCGGTCAACCGCGAGCTGGTGCTGGTCAAGGTCGGCGCCAACGCCGAGACCCGGGGCCAGGTGCTCGACACCGTGCAGCTCTTCCGTGCCAAGGTCATCGACGTCGCCCCCGACGCGATCACCATGCAGATCACCGGCAACCAGGGCAAGATCGCCGACTTCCTGCGGATGCTCGAGCCTTTCGGCATCCGTGAGCTCGTGCAGTCGGGCATGGTCGCGATCGGGCGCGGTCCGCGCTCGATCTCCGAGCGCCACCAGCGCCCGGTGGCCGTGCCCGCCCCGCCCGCAGCAGTCTGACCACCACCCGCTCGACGACCGTTCCACCCACCAGAAGGAGAAGCCCCCGTGGCTGAGATGTTCTACGACGACGACGCCGACCTGTCCCTGATCCAGGGCAAGAACGTGGCCGTCATCGGCTACGGCAGCCAGGGCCACGCGCACGCGCTGTCGCTGCGCGACTCGGGCGTCGACGTGCGCATCGGCCTGCAGCCCGGCTCCAAGAGCCGCGCCAAGGCCGAGGCCGAGGGCCTGCGCGTGGTCACCCCGGCCGAGGCCGCCGAGGAGGCCGACGTCATCGTGATCCTGGCCCCCGACCAGCACCAGAAGAAGCTCTTCGCCGAGGAGATCGCCCCGCAGCTCGCCGAGGGCGACACCCTGGTCTTCGGGCACGGCTTCAACATCCGCTTCGGCTTCATCGAGCCCCCCGAGGGCGTCGACGTCTTCATGGTCGCCCCCAAGGGCCCCGGCCACCTGGTGCGCCGCGAGTACGTCGACGGGCGCGGCGTGCCCGTGCTCGTCGCGGTCGAGAAGGACGCCTCGGGCTCGGCCTGGGACCTCGCGCTGTCCTACGCCAAGGGCATCGGCGGCCTGCGTGCCGGCGGCATCAGGACGACGTTCACCGAGGAGACCGAGACCGACCTGTTCGGTGAGCAGGCCGTGCTCTGCGGCGGTGCCTCGCAGCTGGTGATGTACGGCTTCGAGGTGCTCACCGAGGCCGGCTACCAGCCCGAGGTCGCCTACTTCGAGTGCCTGCACGAGCTCAAGCTCATCGTCGACCTGATGTACGAGGGCGGCATCGCCAAGCAGCGCTGGTCGGTCTCCGACACCGCCGAGTTCGGCGACTACGTCTCGGGCCCGCGGGTCATCGACGAGCGCGTGAAGCAGAACATGGTCGGTGTCCTCGAGGACATCAAGAACGGCTCGTTCGCCGAGCGCTTCATGACCGACATGGAGAACGGCCAGCCCGAGTTCACCAAGTTCCGCGAGCAGGGCGAGTCGCACCCGATCGAGAAGACCGGCCGCGAGCTGCGCAAGCTGATGGCCTGGGTCAAGAGCCACGACTCGGACTACACCGAGGGCTCCTCCGCACGCTGAGCACCTCCTGGGCCCCCCTAGGCACCTCCGACGCCGAGCCGGCGCGTCTACACGCGCCGGCTCGGCGTCGCTGTCACTTGACCTCGACCCGGGCCACGCGCCACAGGCCCAGCGCGAGGGGCAGCACCAGCCACAGCAGGCTGGTGGCGCCGAGCTGGGCCCACGCTTCCCCGGTCTCGGGGAAGCCCTCGAAGAGGGAGCCCTGCGTGTAGTTGAAGTCGACCCACGGCTGCAGGTCGGCGAACCACTGCTGGGCCTGGGCCAGGGTGAAGGTCAGGCCGGTGAGGGCGTAGACGTAGACGAGGTAGCCGACCAGCGCGGCCGACGAGCTGCGCAGCACCACCCCGAGCATGAAGCCGATCAGCACGCCCAGGACGTTGGCCAGCACGATCGCGGCGAAGTCGGCGAGGCTCACGTCCCACACGGTGGGTGTGCCGGCCAGCGCCGAGCCCAGCAGGTTGCCCACGGCTCCCACGGCGGCGGCCACGAGCATCCCGGCGACCGCGACCACCACGGCGTCGACGGTCTTGGCGGCCACGACCCGCCCCCGGTGGGGCACCAGGGTGAAGGTGGTCAGCCCGCTGCGCTGGCTCCACTCGCTGGTCACCGAGAGGATCGCGATCACCGGCAGCAGCACCGCCATCGGGAAGCCGACAGCCTGCGCGAACGACGCGTAGGTGATGGCGTCGTCGGGCGCCCAGAGCACCACCGCGCCGCTGGCCAAGGCTGACAGCACGCCCACGCCGATCATCAGCCAGACCCCCGAGCGGGTGTCGAACATCTTGCGCAGCTCCACGCCCAGCAGGCGGCGGAACGGGATCGGCGCCGGCACCGGGCGGGCGTCGTACGCCGCCCGGCCGGGCTCGCGGTGGGGTGCGGTGAGGGTCGGGGTGCTCATGCTGCTGCTCCTGCTCGGGTCGGGGTGGTCTCGCGCTGGGTGTCGGCGGTGAGCTCGAGGAACATCTCCTCCAGCCCCGCGCCGTCGGCGGCGCGCAGCTCGTGCAGCGCGACCCCGGCGTGCAGGGCCAGCCGGCCGACGACAGCGGGGTCGGCGTCGGTGGCGAGCGCGCCGTCGCCGGTGGGGTGGGCGGTGTGCCCGGCCGCGGTGAGTGCGGCGCCGAGCGTCTCGCGGTCACGGACGCCGACGTGGGTGCCGGCGCGGGCGAGCAGCTCGGCCTTGGTGCCGCCGGCGACGATCCGGCCGCGCCCGATGACCACGAGGTCGTCGGCGATGACCTCGATCTCGTGCAGGAGGTGGCTGGAGAGCAGCACGGTGCCGCCGCGGTCCGCGTAGTCGCGCAGCAGGTCGCGCATCCAGCGGATGCCGGCGGGGTCGAGCCCGTTGGCCGGCTCGTCGAGCACCAGCACCTGCGGGTCCCCGAGGAGCGCGGTGGCGATGCCCAGGCGCTGGCGCATGCCCAGCGAGTAGTGCCGCACCCGGCGCCCGGCCTCCTCGTCGCTGAGGCTGACCCGCTCGAGCATCTCCTGCACCCGGGTGCGGGGGAGCCCCATGGTGCGCTGGGCCAGGGCCAGGATCTCCCGGCCGGTGCGGCCGGCGTGCTGGGCCGACGCGTCGAGCAGCACGCCCACCTCGCGGCCGGGGTTGGGCAGGTCGGCGAAGCGCCGGCCCAGGACCGTGGCCGAGCCGGAGGTGGGCGGGGTCAGCCCGACCAGGACGCGCATGCAGGTGGACTTGCCGGCGCCGTTGGGGCCCAGGAACCCGGTGACACGACCGGGGCGGGCGGTGAAGGTGACGTCGTCGACGGCCGTGTGGGCGCCGTAGCGACGGGTGAGGTTCTCGAGCGTGATCATGCTCGGAGTCTCGGCCGCGCGAGGGGTGGTGCACATCGGGGATGACGCGGGCCGCGACCCTGGTCGGACCCCGGGAAGAACCAGGGGTCCCTCGGGGTTGGGGCCCACATGCGTATCGAGATCTGGTCCGACGTCGTCTGCCCCTGGTGCTACATCGGCAAGCGCCGCCTCGAGACCGCCCTGGCGGGCTTCGAGCACCGCGACGAGGTCGAGGTGGTCTGGCGCTCCTTCCAGCTCGACCCGGGCGCGCCGTCGGTGGCCGACGAGACGATCGCCGAGCACCTGGGCCGCAAGTACGGCGGCGGCCCCGAGGCCGGGCAGCGGATGATCGACCAGATGGAGGCCGTGGCCGCCGAGGAGGGCCTGGTCTACCGGCTGGGCCAGGCGCACCGGGTCGGCACCGCCGACGTGCACCGGGTGCTGCACGCGGCTCGCGACCACGCGCAGCGCGCGGAGCTGAAGGAGGCGCTGCTGGCGGCGTACATGCTCGAGGCGCGCAACGTGGCCGACCACGACGTGCTGACCGAGATCGCCGTCTCCGCCGGTCTCGAGGAGGCGCGGGTGCGTGAGGTGCTGGCCGGCACCGAGTACGCCGACGAGGTCGAGGCCGACATCCGCCAGGCCGGCGCGTACGGCGCGACCGGGGTGCCGTTCTTCGTCGTCGACGGCCGCTACGGCATCGCGGGCGCCCAGCCGGCCGATGTCTTCACCGACGTGCTGCAGCGGGCCTGGGACGACAGCCACCCCGCCGTCGAGATGGTGGGCGCGCAGACCGGCGCGGACGGCGCGGTGTGCGGCCCCGACGGCTGCAGCTGAGGCGTACCTCACTTCGGTTAGGCAAACCTAAGTCAGAGGAGTAGCGTCCGGCGGGTGCTGGGCAACTTCCTGATCGGGCTGCGCGAGGGCCTCGAGGCCTCCCTCGTGGTCAGCATCCTCGTCGCCTACCTCGTCACCTCGGGTCGTCGACACCTGCTGCCGCGGATCTGGACCGGGGTCGCGCTGGCGCTCGGCACGTGCGTGGCGCTGACCGTGGGCCTGGGCCTGCAGGCACGCCAGCTCACCTTCGAGACCCAGGAGATCATCGGCGGCAGCCTGTCGATCGTGGCCGCCGGCTTCGTGACCTGGATGATCTTCTGGATGGCGAGCGCCGCCCGCTCCATGGGTGCCCAGCTGCGCGGGCGCGTCGACGCGACCGCCGACGGCCCCGCCTGGGGCCTGGTCCTCGTCGCGGTGCTGGCGGTGGGCCGTGAGGGCCTGGAGACGTCGTTGATCCTGTGGACCAACACCCGGCAGGCCACGGGTGCCGGCGCCGGTCAGCAGACGGCCACCCCCATCGTCGCCGCACTGCTCGGCATCGGCGTCGCCGTGCTCCTCGGCTGGCTGCTCTACCGCGGCGCGATCAGCATCGACCTGACCCGCTTCTTCACCTGGACCGGCGCACTCCTGGTGGTCGTGGCCGCCGGTGTGCTGGCCTACGGCTTCCACGACCTGCAGGAAGCCGGGGTGCTGCCCGGCCTGTACTCCTACGCCTTCGACGTCTCCGGCGTGATCAGCGCCGGCGGCTGGCTCGGCACGCTGCTCAAGGGCGTCTTCAACTTCTCCCCGCAGACGACCTGGCTGGAGGCGGTGGTCTGGGTGGCGTACGTCGCGCCCGTGCTGGCCCTCTTCCTGCACCGGGTCCGTCGTTCCGTCCCGGCTCCCAGCCACTGACCCGATGAGGAACCCACTCGTGCGCACGAAGATCTCCATCTCCCGCCCCCTGGCCACCACCCTGGTGCCCCTGGTGCTCGCCGTCCCGGCTCTGGCCGCCTGCACCGAGAGCACCGAGACGGCCGGCACGTCCGACGGCGACGCTCGCTCGGTGACGGTCACCTCCACTGACGACGCCTGCGACGTCTCCACGCTCGAGGCGCCCTCGGGCACGCTGCGCTTCGACGTCACCAACGACGGCTCGCAGGTCACCGAGTTCTACCTCCTCGCTGAGGACGGGCTGCGGATCGTGGCCGAGATCGAGAACATCGGTCCGCAGGCGACCCGCCAGCTGGTCGCCGACGTGGCCCCCGGCTCCTACCGCACCGCCTGCAAGCCGGGGATGAGCGGCGAGGGCATCCGCGCCGACTTCACCGTCACCGACTCGGGGGAGGAGCGCGAGGTCTCCGCCGACGAGCAGCAGCTCGTCGACCGGGCCCTGGCCGGCTACCAGGCCTACGTCGAGGACCAGTCGGCCCAGCTGCTGGAGAAGACCGAGGAGTTCGTCGCGCTCTACGAGGCCGGCGACGACGACGAGGCCCGGGCGCTCTACCCGGTGGCGCGCACGCACTGGGAGCGCATCGAGACGGTGGCCGAGTCCTTCGGCGACCTCGACCCGCAGATGGACCTGCGCGAGGCCGACCTCGAGCCCGGCCAGGAGTGGACCGGCTGGCACCGCATCGAGAAGGACCTGTGGCCGGCCCGTGCCGAGGACTACACGGCGCTGACGCCGCGGCAGCGCTCGACGTACGCCCAGGACCTGCTGGCCAACACCCGCACCCTGGACGACCAGATCCAGGGCCTGGACTTCACGGTCGACCAGATCGCCAACGGCTCGCGCGGCCTGCTCGAGGAGGTCGCGACCGGCAAGGTGACCGGCGAGGAGGAGTACTGGTCGCGCACCGACCTCTACGACTTCCAAGCCAACGTCGACGGCGCTCGCGTCGGCTTCGAGGGTGTTCAGCCGATCGTCGCCGAGAAGGATCCCGAGCTGGCCGAGACGCTCACCGACCGCTTCGCCGAGCTGCAGGACCTGCTCGACCAGCACCGCGACGGCGACGGCTTCGTCTCCTACGACGAGCTCGACGCCGACGAGGTCAAGGCGCTCGCCGACGCCGTCAACGCGCTCTCCGAGCCGCTGTCGCGACTGACCGCGACCGTCCTGGCGTGAGGTCGGCGCGGGTCTCGCGCCGCGGCCTGCTGGGCGGTGGCGGCGTCGCGGTCGTCGGGGTGGCCGGGGGCTTCGCCGCAGGGCGTGCCGGCGCGGGCGAGTCCGAGGCGACCACGGTCGAGTCGTACGCCTTCCGCGGCGAGCACCAGGCCGGCATCGTCACCCCGGCCCAGGACCGGCTGCACTTCGCGGCGCTCGACGTCACCACGGACTCCCGCGAGGAGCTGGTGGCGCTGCTGCAGGAGTGGACCGAGGCCGCCGAGCGGATGACGCGCGGCGAGGACGCCGGGCCCGAGGGGGCGGTCGGAGGCAGCTACCTGCTGCCGCCCGACGACACCGGTGAGGCGATCGGCCTGCCGGCCAGTGGCCTGACGGTCACGTTCGGTCTCGGACCCGGGCTGTTCCGCGACGCCGGGGGCCGGGACCGCTTCGGGATCGCCGACCGGCAGCCCGAGGCGCTGCGCGACCTGCCGCACTTCCCGGGCGACGCGCTCGACCCGCGCCGCTCCGGCGGCGACCTGTGCATCCAGGCGTGCGCGCAGGACCCGCAGGTGGCGGTGCACGCGGTGCGCAACCTGGTGCGGATCGGTTTCGGACGGGTCTCGGTGCGCTGGTCGCAGCTCGGATTCGGCCGTACGTCGACCACCTCGACCAGCCAGGACACCCCGCGCAACCTCTTCGGCTTCAAGGACGGCACCGCCAACGTCAAGGCCGAGGAGCCCGAGGCGCTGGCCGAGCACGTCTGGGTCGGGCCCGATGACGACCCGGCCGCGGGCTGGCTCGCGGGCGGCACCTACCTGGCGGCCCGGCGGATCAACATGACCATCGAGGTCTGGGACCGCCAGCCGCTCGGCGACCAGGAAGCCTTCATCGGTCGCACCAAGGGCACCGGGGCTCCGCTCTCGGGCGGCTCGGAGCACACCGAGCCCGACTTCGAGATGCCCGGCAGCAACGACACCACCGTGATCGCCCCCGACGCCCACGTGCGCGTCGTGCACCCCGACATGCACAGCGGGGCGCGGATGCTGCGGCGCGGCTACAACTTCGTCGACGGCAGCAACGACCTGGGCGGGCTGGACGCCGGCCTGTTCTTCATCGCCTTCGTGCGCGACCCCCGTACGGGCTTCATCCCGGTGCAGAACGCGATGGCCAAGCAGGACTCGTTGATGGAGTACCTGCGCTTCACCGGCTCCGCGCTCTTCGCCGTGCCGCCCGGTGTCGGCGAGGGCGAGTACGTCGGGCAGACGCTGCTGGGTTGAGCGTGCGTCCGGGCCCGGCGTCAGCGAGGATGTCGGACGTGGACGCACGCTTCTTCCACGGCACCCGCGCGGTGCTCGTGCCCGGTGACGAGCTGGTGGTGGGCCACGGGTCGAACTTCCAGCAGGGCCGGATCTCCCGCAACGTCTACTTCACCTCGCTGGTCGCGACCGCGGCCTGGGGTGCCCAGCTGGCGAGCGCGCTGGCCGGGGACGCTGGGTCGGGGCAGGTCTACGAGGTGCTGCCGCTGGGTCCGTTCGAGGACGACCCGAACGTCACCGACAAGAAGTTCCCCGGCAACCCCACCCGCTCCTACCGCACGGTGCACCCGGTGCGCGTCGTCGCTGTCGTCGAGGACTGGCCGCGCCACCCGCCGGAGGCCCTCGAGGCGATGCTGGCCAGCCTTGCCCGGCTGCGGGAGCAGGGCCTGGACGTGATCGAGGACTAGTCAGTCGAGGCGGACCAGCACCACCGTGTCCGCGTAGCCCAGGCCGCGCCGTCCCTGCGGTCCGAGCCGGGCGAGCAGACGGGTCACCGTCGTCATCCACCCGTACTTCTCGCGGACCCGGCCCTGCACCTCGTCGAAGAACGCGCCCGAGCGCACCATCTCGGCCTGCCCGTCGACCGGCGAGGTGGCCTCCTGGGTGCGCCCGCGCGCGTCGCACGGCTCGACCCGCACGCGCGGGTCGTGGCGCAGCCGCTTGGTCTTGCCGGTGCCCATGGCGGTCCAGAACCCCAGGCGCCCGTCGCTGACCGGCACGACCCACACCGGCGTGGTGACCGGCTCGCCGGAGCGGCGGAAGGTCGTGAAGGCGAGGTACTTCTCGGCGGCCAGCTGCTCGGCGGTGGTCATGCGTTCAGGCTCCCACGATCGGCGCTCGGGGAGCCGACGTCGATGGTGCGACGACGGCGCCGCGGAAGCCGAAGCGGGCCAGCCGGTCGCGCACAGGCTCTGGTCTGGCCCCGGGGTGGCGACGCGACCGGGTCCACGTGCCAGGACCGTTGGCCCCGACCAGTCCGGCGCGGCCCCGCGAGAGGGCCAGGTCGAGGTCGCGCAGCGCGGGGGAGCCGTCTGGCCAGGTGACGATGAGGCAGGAGACGGAGATGACGGGATGCGTCGAGGGCATGGGTGCTCCGGGTGAGGGGTCGGGTGCGTCGCGGCGGACGCGGAGACGGGCCTCAGAGGAGCAACGGACCTTGCCTGGGGTGGGAAGTGAACGTGGCCAGGCTAGGTCGGTGGGGCAGCCGCACCTGGTTTTCGCCTGGGCGTGAGAGGTTGCCCAGGTGCTGATCTACGTCGCCGGGGCGCTGGCCGATGCCGAGCGCGTGCGCGCGGTGCAGGCCGCGGTCGTGGCCGGGGGCCACGAGCTGAGCCTGGACTGGACCCGGGGAGCCGACGCGACACTGACCGACTACGAGTCGCAACCCGCTGCGTCTGCGGCGGTCGCGAGTGCCGATCTCGCGGCGGTGCTCGCCGCGGAGGCGGTCCTCGTCGTCGCCCCCGAGCACGAGGGGCGCGGGGTGTACGTCGAGCTGGGTGCGGCTCTGGCGCGTGCCAGCGCGGGGGCACTCCAGCACGTGGCGGTCCTCGGGCCGATCCAGCACCAGAGCGTGTTCTTCCACCACCCGGCGGTCACCAGGTGGGTCACTGTTGAGGCGTGGCTGGACAGCCTGGGCTGAGCTCGAGGGTGCCGAGGAAGGGTGGGAGGCGCAGTGGTCACGAACGACGAGCGCGGGCCTCCTTGAGCTGCCCGGTCCGACCACTCCGCGAGGCGCACCATCCTGACGACCCGTACGCCGCCGTCGGCGTGTCACGTGAGGGTCGTCAGGACCGTGGTGGGGGGGGTCGGCGTACGGAGGTTGGGTGGGTCACTGGGTCTCGACGGGCGCTCCTCACTGGCGCTGGTCACTGCTCGACCGACGACCACTCCGCGAGTCGGCTCGTTCGAACCGGCCGGCTCGGCGCGGGACTCAGGCGACCATCACGCGCGTGCCGCGTCGGACGCGGCCGGCGGGGGCGTCACGGACCTCGGCCCAGGCGAGGGCGAGGCGCTCGACGGCGACGGCGAGCTCGTCGGGGCGGCGGGTCCAGGGGATGCGCACGTAGCGGTCGAGGCCGCCCTCGGCGGCGAAGACCGGTCCCGGGGCGACGATGACGCCGTGCTGCTCGGCCGCAGCGGCCAGCGCGCTGCCACGGGCCGTCGGCAGCTCGACCCACAGGGCCAGCCCGCCGCCGGGCACCAGGAAGCGCCACTCGGGCAGCCGCTCGGCGACCTCGTGGACCAGCCGGTCGCGCTGCTCGCGCAGCCGCTCGCGGTGCCCGGGCAGCACCGGCCCGTGCTCCAGCAGCCTCGCCAGGGTCAGCTGCTCGAGCACCGGCGCCCCGAGGTCGAGCGCGAGCCTGGCCTCCTGCAGCGTCTCGACGCACTCGTGCGGGGCGCGGACCCAGCCCAGCCGCAGACCGCCCCAGAAGCTCTTGCTCGCGCTGCCGATCGTGATCGTGCCGGGCGCGTGGGCGGCGAACGGGGCGGGCATCTCCTGCCCGTCGAGCGCCAGCGCCTGGTGCGCCTCGTCGACCACCGCGCGGGTGCCGGCGGCGCGCAGGTGCCCGGCGTACGCCGCGCGCTGCTCGTCGCTCATCACGTGGCCGGTCGGGTTCTGGAAGTCCGGCACCAGGTAGGCCAGCCGTGGCCGCGCGCCGCGCAGGGTCGACCCCACGGCGTCGAGGTCCCAGCCCTCCGGGTCGACCGCCGAGGGCACCAGCCGTGCGCCGGCGTTGCGCAGCGCCTGGGTGGCGTTGGGGTAGACCGGCGACTCGACCAGCACCCGGTCGCCGCGGCCCGCGAACGCCTGCGCCACGACGGCCGCCGCGGCCAGCGCACCGGGGGTCACCAGCACCTGGTCGGGGTCGGTGGGCAGGCCGCGGGCGTCGTACGACGCGGCGATGCGCTGCTGCAGCCACGGCAGCCCGGCCGGGAAGTAGCCGTGGCCGCCGAGGTGGGCCGGCAGGTCGCCGATCGCGTCGGTGTAGGCCTGCATCAACCCGGCCGGTGCCGGGGCGGCGGCGCAGTTGAGGTCGATGGCGTCGCCGTCGTCGACGCCCGGCAGCAGCGCCCGGTCGTGCGAGCGGGCCAGCCCGCCCGGCACCCGCGTGAAGGTGCCCGAGCCCTGCCGCGACACGGCGTACCCGCTCTCGCGCAGCAGTGCGTAGGCGCGCGTGACGGTGGTGCGCGAGACCGCGAGCGCCTCGGTCAGCTCGCGCTCGCTGGGCAGGCGCACGTCGAAGCCGATGCGTCCGTCGCCGATGAGCAGCGTGAGCGTGTCGGCGAGCCCGACGTAGGCGGGGGAGCGGTCGAAGGAGCCGACCAGGGCGGCGACCCGGGCGGCTGAGACGGCGGTGGCCATGCAGACCACTGTCGCACGATTGGCTATTTCACACCAGGCCAATCGGCCTGCACCCTGGACCCATGCTCGTCGCCGACCTCGGACCCCTCGCCCAGCTGCGCGCCGGGCGCCTGGGCCGCCGCCTGCCCCAGCTCTACGTCGGCCTGTGGCTGTACGGCGTCTCGCTGGCCATGATGGTGCGGGCCGACCTCGGCGCCGCCCCGTGGGACGTGCTGCACCTGGGCATCGCCCGCTACGTGCCGCTGAGCCTGGGCGAGGTGCTGATCGTGGTCAGCCTGCTGGTGCTGCTGCTGTGGATCCCGCTGCGCGAGGTGCCCGGCCTGGGCACCATCTCCAACGCGCTGGTCATCGGCGTCGCCACCGACGCCACCTTGTCGGTGCTCGAGCGCCCCGACGAGATGTGGCTGCGGATCACGCTGATGCTCGTGGGCGTGCTCGGCAACGGCGCCGCGACCGCCTTCTACATCGGTGCCCAGCTCGGTCGCGGGCCGCGCGACGGGCTGATGACCGGCCTGCACCGGCGCACCGGCGTCTCGCTGCGCGTGGTGCGCACCGGTCTCGAGGTCACCGTCGTGGCGATCGGTCTCGTGCTCGGCGGCGTCGCCGGCATCGGCACGGTGCTCTACGCGCTGAGCATCGGCCCGGTCACCCAGGCCCTGCTGCCGGCGCTGAGCGTGCGTCTGGCCGAGCCCGTCGACGAGCCCGGCGTCGACCCGGCGAGCGCTACCGCTTCGTCGCGATGATCGTGGAGGCGTCGGAGGCGACCATCACCTCGACGGCGGTGAAGCGCGGGTCGGTCAGCCACTGCTCGCGCAGCACGTCGACGCGGCCGTAGGTCACCGGCGGCCACTGCTCGCACGGCGTGAAGTCGTCGAGGACCACGATCCCGCCGTCGGCGACCAGGTCGGCGATCGCGTCGACCCCCACCTCGCCCGGCTGGCCCGAGTCGAGGAAGAGCAACGAGAAGGGACCCTTGTCGAGCAGGGTCGACCAGTCGGCGGCCAGCACCTCGACCAGCGGGTCGTCGACGAAGATCTCCGAGGCCGCCCGGGCCAGCCGGGGGTCGAGCTCGGCGGTCACGATGCGGGCGTCCTGCCCGCGCACCCCGCTGCGCAGCCAGGCCGTGCCGACCCCGCAGCCGGTGCCGAACTCGGCCATCGTGCCCTCGCGGGTCGCGGCCAGCGTGGCCAGCAGCCGACCGGTCTCGTTGCGGCAGAACGAGACGTAGCCGGCGCGGCGCGAGACCTCGAAGGCGCGGCGCACGACGTCCGGCAGCTCGGGAGGGGCACTCATGGCGGGGAGTCTGTCACCTCGAGACGCTCGTCCCGGATCGTGGACACATTCCGGAAAGCGGTAGCCGGCGTCCGGTGTGCGTGCCTAGGCTGTGTCCACCATGCGGAGCATCTACGTACTTATCGAGTGCCGCGGCGAGGCCCAGCAGCGATAGCTGCCAGTGAGGCCACCTCGCCGCGGTGTTCGGCGTTGCTCTTGGTCTCACGGCACATCTGAAGATGTCTCCGCGGCGGGTCCACTTCGCTGAACACGCGTGATCCGCTCCTCTCGAGGTCTCCACCTCCCATGCGATCCATGGGTCGTCCGTCCCCACCGCGGGGTCATCTCCGGCCGTGGCGTGAGCCATCGCAGGAGAACCACCGCAGGACCGACACCAGATCACCACCGAGAAGGAGACGCACCATGTACGACATGTACCCCGAGTGGGGCCCGGCGGCCCACCACCCCGAGAACCCGCGCAGCGTCGAGGCGGTCCAGGCCTCGCTCGACCTGCGGGACAACGGCGGCCAGCGCCCCGACGACAACTAGCGTTCGGCCCATGACCTCCACTCCTGTCGCGACCGGTCCCGTCAAGCTCGCCGTCATCCCCGGCGACGGCATCGGGCAGGAGGTGACCGCCGAGGCCCTCAAGGTCCTCGAGGTCGCCTCACCGGCAGGGGTCACCTTCGAGCAGACCCGCTACGACCTCGGCGCGGAGCGCTACCTCGCGACCGGCGAGGTGCTGCCCGACACCGTGCTCAGCGAGATCCGCGAGCACGACGCCATCCTGCTCGGCGCCGTCGGCGGCAAGCCGAACGACCCGAGCATCCCTCCCGGCCTCCTCGAGCGCGGCCTGCTGCTGCGGCTGCGCTTCGAGCTCGACCACTACGTCAACCTGCGTCCCTCGCGGATCTTCCCCGGCGTCACCTCGCCGCTGAGCCGCGAGGTCCTCGGCGACGACGAGGTCGACTTCGTCGTGGTGCGCGAGGGCACCGAGGGCCCCTACACCGGCAACGGCGGCGCCCTGCGCGTCGGCACCCCGGCCGAGGTGGCCACCGAGGTCTCCGTCAACACGGCGTACGGCGTGGAGCGCGTCGTGCGCGACGCCTTCGCGCGGGCCGAGCGCCGCCCGCGCAAGAAGCTGACCCTGGTCCACAAGACCAACGTGCTGGTGCACGCGGGCTCGGTGTGGTGGCGCCTGACCCAGGCCGTGGCCGCCGAGCACCCCGACGTCACCGTCGACTACATGCACATCGACGCGGCGATGATCCACATGACCACCAACCCGCAGCGCTTCGACGTGATCGTCACCGACAACCTCTTCGGCGACATCATCACCGACCTGGCCGGCGCCATCAGCGGCGGCATCGGGCTCGCGGCCTCGGGCAACATCAACCCCGACCGCACCACGCCGTCGATGTTCGAGCCGGTGCACGGCTCGGCCCCCGACATCGCCGGGCAGCAGGTCGCCGACCCGACCGCGGCGATCCTGTCGACCGCGCTGCTGCTCGACCACCTCGGCCACCCCGAGGCGGCCGCGCGCATCGAGGACGCGGTGCTGGCCGACCTCGCCGAGCGCGGCACGGCGCGTCGCCGCACCGCCGAGGTGGGCGACTCGGTCGCCAAGCGGGTAGCAGGCTGAGCCCCACCTGACGAGAGCGGTAGTTTGATGCCCATGGAGATCAGCGTCACCCGCAACCCCTCGCCCGTCCCCGACGACCGGCTGGCCGAGATCCTGGCCGCCCCCGGGTTCGGCACCCACTTCACCGACCACATGTTCACGGTGGAGTGGACGCCGGAGAAGGGCTGGCACGACGCGCGGATCACGCCGTACGGGCCGCTGACCCTCGACCCCGCGACGGCGGTGCTGCACTACGCGCAGGAGACCTTCGAGGGGATGAAGGCCTACCGCCACGAGGACGGCTCGGTGTGGGCCTTCCGTCCCGAGCAGAACGCCGAGCGGATGGCGCGCTCGAGCCACCGCCTCGCGCTGCCGGTGCTCGAGACCGAGGACTTCCTGGCCGCGGTGCGCGCGCTGGTCGAGGTCGACCAGCGCTGGGTGCCCGACAACACCGGTGAGAAGAGCCTCTACCTGCGGCCCTTCATGTTCGCCTCGGAGAAGTTCCTGGGCGTGCGCCCGTCGCAGCACGTGACCTTCATGGTCATCGCCAGCCCCGCCGGCGCCTACTTCAAGGGCGGGCTCAAGCCGGTGAGCCTGTGGCTGACCGAGGAGTACACCCGCGCCGGTCGCGGCGGCATGGGTGCGGCCAAGACCGGCGGCAACTACGCCTCGTCGCTGGTGGCCCAGCAGGAGGCCACCGCGCACGGCTGCGACCAGGTGGTCTTCCTCGACGCGCAGGAGATGCGCTACGTCGAGGAGCTCGGTGGCATGAACATGTACTTCGTGCACGACGACGGCACCATCGTCACCCCGGCCACCGGCACGATCCTCGAGGGCATCACCCGGGCCTCGATCATCGAGCTGGCGGGCAAGCTGGGGCACCGCGTCGACGAGCGCCGCTTCTCGGTCGAGGAGTGGCGCGACGGCGTCACCTCGGGCCGGATCCGCGAGATCTTCGCCTGCGGCACCGCGGCGGTCGTGACCCCCGTGGGCGCGCTCAAGCACGCCGGGGGAGAGGTGCCCGCCCCCGCCGACACCGGCGAGGGCGGCGGCGACCTGACCCGCAGCATCCGCCAAGCGCTCGTCGACATCCAGTTCGGTCGCGCCGAGGACTCCTTCGGCTGGATGCACCGCATCGTGTGACCTGCGTGACGCCCGGTGTGCGTCGGCGGGAAGGTGAGGCTAGCCTAAGTCGGTGTCCTCGACCCTGACCCGTGCGCCCGCCGCGTCGCTGCGAGGCCCGGTGCTGCCCGGCCTGCTCGCGCTGCTGCTGCTCGCCGTGGTCGCCAGCCTGGCGCTGGGGGCCCGCGACGTCTCGCTGGCGCAGGTGTGGGCCGCGCTGGTCGACCCGGTCGCCGGCGACAACGACCACCTGGTGGTGCGCGACCTGCGGGTGCCGCGCACCCTGGTCGGGCTGGTCGGCGGGGCCGCGCTGGGCGTGGCCGGCGCGCTGATGCAGGGGGTCACCCGCAACCCGATCGCCGACCCCGGGCTGCTGGGGATCAACTCGGGCGCCTCGCTGGCGGTGCTGGGCGCGATCTCCCTGCTCGGCGTCACCTCCGTCTCGGGCTACCTGTGGTTCGCCTTCGCCGGCGCCGCGCTGGCCGCCGTCGTCGTCTACGGCGCCGCGTCGCTGGGCTTCGAGGGCGTCACGCCCGTCAAGCTCGCCCTCGTCGGCGCCGCCGTCACCGCCACCTCGACCTCCGTCATCACCGTCGTGCTGCTCGCCGACACCCAGGCCCTCGACGACTACCGGTTCTGGCAGGTCGGCTCGCTGGCCAACCGTCCCCTCGACGTGCTGGCCACGGTGCTGCCCTTCGTGCTCGTCGGCCTCGCGCTGTCGCTGGCGGCCGGGCGCGTGCTCAACGCGCTGGCACTGGGCGACGACGTGGCCCGCGGGCTGGGCCAGGACGTCGTGCGCGGGCGCCTGCTGGTCGTGCTCGCGGTGGTGCTGCTCTGCGGCTCGGCGGTCTCGATGGTCGGCCCGATCGCCTTCGTGGGTCTCGCGGTGCCGCACCTGGCCCGGGTGCTCGTCGGCCTCGACTACCGCTGGATCGTCACGGTCTCGGCGCTGCTGGGCCCCGTGCTGCTGCTGGGCGCCGACGTCGTGGGTCGCCTCGTCGTGCGGCCCGGTGAGCTCGAGGCCGGGCTGGTCGTCGCCCTGGTCGGGGCGCCGGTGCTGCTGCTGATCGTGCGCCGCTCGACGGCGGTGGCCGCGTGAGCGCGGGCATGCTGGAACGCAGCCCCCTGGGGCGCCACCAGGTCGCCGCAGCAGGCCTGCGGGCCGCGCGCCGGCGCCGCCGCACCCGGCGTACGGGCGTGCTGGCGGTGCTCGTCGCGCTGGCCCTGTCGCTCTCGGGTGCGGCGCTGGTGATGGGTGACTTCCCGCTCTCGCTCGGCCAGGTGCTGGGCGCGCTGGTCGGTGCCGAGGACCCGTCGGCGCGCTTCATCGTCGTCGAGCTGCGCGCGCCCCGGCTGCTGCTCGCGGTGCTGGTCGGCGTCGCCTTCGGGCTCGCCGGCGCGCTGTTCCAGTCGGTGCTGCGCAACCCCCTGGCCAGCCCCGACATCATCGGCATCTCGCAGGGGGCCAGCGCCGGCGCGGTCGCCGCCCTGCTGCTCGGCGGGCTCAGCGGGGCGGCGGTGTCGCTGTCGGCGCTGGGCGGGGGCTCGCTCGTCGGCCTGCTGCTGTACGCGGTCGCGTGGCGCGGCGGGATGACCGGTCACCGCTTCGTGCTCTCGGGCATCGGGGTGGCCTACGTCTGCGCGGCGGTCGTCGGCTACCTGCTGACCCGCAGCGAGGTGAACCAGGCCCAGGTGGCGCTGCGCTGGATGGCCGGCAGCCTGGCCCAGGCCGAGTGGGGGCTGGTGCAGGTGCTCGCGGGCGCGCTGGCGCTGCTGGTGCCGCTGGTGGCCCTGCTCGCGCGGCCGCTCGACCTGCTCCTGCTGGGCGACGACCAGGCCGGCGGCCTCGGGCTGCGCCCCGAGCTGGTGCGCGCCGCGGTGATCGCGCTCGGCGTCGCCCTGGCGTGCGCCGCGACCGCCGCGGCCGGGCCGGTGGCCTTCGTGGCCTTCGTCGCCGCGCCGGTCGCGCGCCGGCTGCTCTCCGACGGCAGCCTGGCGCTGGCGGAGTCGGCGCTGGTGGGCGTCGTGCTGGTGGTGGGGGCCGACCTGCTGGCCCAGCACCTCCTGCCCGGCGACCTGTCGGTGCCCGTGGGGGTCGTCACCGGCGCGATCGGTGGGCCCTACCTGATCTGGCTGATGAGCACCGGAAGGACGGCAGCACGATGACCGACCAGAACCGCCTGGTGGCGCACGGCGTGCACCTGGCCTACGACCAGCATCGGGTGGTGCACGGGGTCGACCTCGCGGTGCCGACCGGTCAGGTCACGGCGATCGTGGGCGCCAACGGCTGCGGCAAGTCGACGCTGCTGCGCGGGCTGGGGCGCATCCTGCGCCCGGTCGAGGGCCGTGTCGAGCTCGGCGGGCGCGACCTGCACCGGATGCGTCCGCGCGAGGTCGCCTCGGTGCTGGGCCTGCTGCCCCAGCAGCCGGTGGCGCCCGAGGGGATCAGCGTCGGCGACCTGGTCGGCCGAGGCCGCCACCCGCACCAGGGCGCCTTCCGCCGCTGGAGCGCCGACGACGCCGCCGCGGTCGCCCGGGCCCTGGCGCTCACCGACACCCAGGACCTCGTGGGGAGGCGGGTCGAGGAGCTCTCCGGCGGTCAGCGCCAACGCGTCTGGGTGGCGATGATGCTCGCCCAGGACCCGCGCATCCTGCTGCTCGACGAGCCCACCACCTACCTCGACATCGCCCACCAGGTCGACGTCCTCGACCTGCTGGCCGACCTCAACGAGCAGCGGGGCACCACCGTGGTGATGGTGCTGCACGACCTCAACCTCGCCGCGCGCTACGCCGACCACCTGGTCGTGATGGCCCGCGGGCGGCTGGTGCGCGAGGGAGCGCCGGCCGACGTGCTCGACGCGCAGTGCGTCCGCGAGGCCTTCGGCCTGGTGGCGCGGGTCGTCGCCGACCCGGTGACCGGGTGCCCGATGGTGATCCCCGCCGGGGCCCGGGAGCGCCGAGGAGCAGAGTGCGGTAAGGTTAGCCTCACCTAACAAACGACCGGGCTCGGCCGGTCCTTCACAGTGAGGAGTGGACGTGTCGTCCCTTCGTCGACGGACCTCCCGGTCCCGCCTGTCCGGTCTCGTGCTTCCCCTCGTGGCGGGCCTGCTGGTGCTGCCCCTGGCCGCCTGCGGCTCCGACGACGCCGAGGAGCCCCAGACCGACGACGCCGCCGGTGCCGAGGAGTTCGAGCCGGTCACCGTCGAGCACGCCTTCGGTGCCACCGAGGTCACCGAGCGCCCCGAGCGCGTCGTCACCTGGGGCTGGGGCACCCCCGACGCCGTGCTCGCGCTGGGCGTGGTGCCCGTGGCCATGGAGAAGCTCAGCTACGGCGCCTCCGAGGAGGGCTTCATGCCGTGGCAGGAGGAGGCCTTCGAGGAGCTCGACGCCGAGCAGCCCACCGCGCTGACGCCCGGCGAGGCGCCGCCGTTCGAGGAGATCGCCGCCGCGGCCCCCGACGTGATCCTGGCCAACTACTCCGGCATCACCGAGGCCGACTACGACAAGCTCACCCAGATCGCCCCGACCGTGGCCTACCCCGACCAGCCGTGGTCGACGCCGTGGCGCGAGGTCATCACCACCGTCGGCGACGTGCTGGGCCAGGACGACGAGGCCGACCAGGTGCTCGCCGACATCGACGCCGACGTGGCCGCCGCGGCCGAGGCGCACCCCGAGTTCGAGGGCACCAGCATCGCCGCGGTCGCCATCGACCCGAGCGCCTTCTACGTCTACAGCGCCGCCGACCCGCGCGTGCAGTTCCTCGAGGACCTCGGCTTCACCGTCGCCCCGAGCGTCGACGAGCTCGACACCGGCGAGAGCACCTTCTACTACACGCTCAGCACCGAGAACGTCGACCAGCTGGAGTCCGACGTGCTGCTGTCCTACGCCGCGACGCAGGAGCGGGCCGACGAGATCGCCGAGGACCCGACGTACCAGACCATGGAGCAGTTCCAGGAGGGTCACGTGGCCACCGTCGCGGGCGAGGCCGTCGTCTCCTCGGTCTCCCCGCCCACCGCGCTGTCGCTGACCTACAGCCTCGACACCTTCGTCGAGGCGCTGGCCGGTGCCGTCTCCAGCGAGTGAGGCCCCGGTGTCGGTAGCCTCGTGACGTGAGCACCACGCCGCGCAGCGCCGCCCTCGCCACCGTCGGCGGCTACACGCTGCTGACCCAGATCGGCGAGGGCGGCATGGGCGTGGTGCACCTGGCCCGGCGCCCCGGCGGCGAGCGGGTGGCGCTCAAGGTGCTGCGCCCCCACGTCGTCGGCGGCGACGAGGCCCGCCAGCGGCTCGAGCGCGAGGTCTCCTCGCTCTCGCGGGTGCGCAGCCGCTGGGTGGCCGAGGTCATCGACGCCGACCCCTGGGGCGACGTGCCCTACGTCGCCACCCGCTACGTGCCCGGGCTCTCCCTGCACGACCACGTCGTCGAGGAGGGCCCGGTCGTCGGGCGCGACCTCGTCTGGTTCGCCGGGTGCCTGGCCGAGGGCCTGGCCTCGGTGCACGAGGTCGGGGTGCTGCACCGCGACGTCAAGCCCTCCAACGTGCTGATGGAGGGCCGCACCCCGATCCTCATCGACTTCGGGCTGGCCCGCGTCGCCGACGACCCGCGCCTGACCCACACCGGCTGGCTGATCGGCACCCCCGGCTACCTGGCCCCCGAGATCCTCTACGGCGACGACGCCAGCACCGCCTCCGACGTGCATTCGTGGGCGGCCACGGTCGCCTACGCCGGCACCGGCCGGGCCCCCTTCGGGCGGGGCCCCTCGATGGCGGTGATGGACCGGGTGCGCCGCGGCGAGCACGACCTCGACGGGCTGCGCGGCGACCTGCACGACGTCGTCGAGGCCGCCCTCGACCCCGACCCGGAGCGTCGGCCCACCCTGGGGGAGATCCTCGACTGGCTGCGCCCGCAGTCGACCCAGGTGCACCGGCGACCGGTCGCCGGCCCGCTACCCGAGGTGGTCGAGACCGCGCCGATGCGGGCCGCCGCGTGGCCTGAGGAGGAGACCCGCGTCGAGGCCGAGCCGGTCGACTGGCAGGAGGAACGGCAGGACGACTGGCGGGACGACTGGCCGGAGGAGGGGCCGCACACCGCCGTGCTGCCCACCGAGCAGTGGTCCGACCAGCAGTGGGACGACCAGGCGCCTCGGGTGCCGCCGCTCGAGCGGGTGCGCCGCGGGCTGCTCACCCTGGCCGGCGGGGTGGCCGTGGCGGTCGGGGTGGCCGCGGTGCCGTACGCCGGCCTGGCGCTGGTGCTGGTGGCCGTCTGGCTGCTGCGCAGCGGGTCGCTGGCCGCCAGCCACGTGGGCGATCGCCGGCGGCTGCGCGGTCGTCGCTGGTACGACGCGCCCGTGGTGCTGGTGCGCGCGCCGTGGGACCTGCTGCGCTCCATCCCCTCCACGATCGTGCTGCAGCTGTGGGCCCTCGGGCTGGCCGCGGCCGCGGGGCTGGTCTGCTACTCGTTGGCCGCCGGCACCGTCGTGACGCTGCTCGCGGGCGCCGGGGCCCTGGTGCTGGGGCTGTGGTGGGGGCCGGGCGGCTCGCGGGTGCGCTCGTCCCTGGGCCGCGTGGTGCGCCCGCTCTCGGCCGCCCCGGGGCGCTGGGTCGCGGGGCTGCTGCTGGTCACGGTGGCCGCCGGGGCGGCGGCGTACGTGCTCGACCAGCGGGGCCCGTGGTGGGTGCCGGCGCAGGACCAGCCGGTCGGATCGCGAGACGCCGCCCGTGGCGGTGTGGTCGGTGGCACACTCGACGACGTGCAGCACGTCTCCATCATTCGCTAGCGCGCCGGGACCTCCCCGGCGCGCCAACCTCTCGTCCGCGAGAGGTTTTTTTGTTGGAGCACCTCCCCACGACCCCCACCCAGCAGCGGAGCAGCAGCGATGGACCTCCACGGCGCCTTCCACGTCTACGACACGACCCTGCGCGACGGAGCGCAGCAGGAGGGGCTGAACCTGTCGGTCGCCGACAAGCTCGCGATCGCGCGCCAGCTCGACGGGCTCGGTGTGGGCTACATCGAGGGCGGGTGGCCGGGGGCGAACCCCAAGGACACCGAGTTCTTCCGTCGCGCCGCCACCGAGCTCGACCTGTCCCACGCCCGTCTGGCCGCCTTCGGCGCCACGCGGCGCGCCGGCGCCCGGGCCGCCGACGACCCGCAGGTGGCCGCGCTGCGCGACAGCGGCGCCGGGGTGGTGACGCTGGTGGCCAAGTCGCACGACCGCCACGTCGAGCTGGCGCTGCGCACCACGCTCGAGGAGAACCTCGCGATGGTGCGTGACACCGTGGCCCACCTGCGCGCCGAGGGCCAGCAGGTCTTCCTCGACGCCGAGCACTTCTTCGACGGCTACCGCGCCAACCGCGACTACGCGCTCGAGGTGCTGCGCACCGCCTTCGAGGCCGGCGCCGAGGTGGCCGCGCTGTGCGACACCAACGGCGGGATGCTGCCGCCGTGGGTCTCCGACGTGGTCCACGACGTCGTCGAGACGACCGGCGGGCGCATCGGCATCCACTGCCACAACGACACCGGCTGCGCGGTGGCCAACTCGCTGGCCGCCGTCGACGCGGGGGCGACGCACGTGCAGGGCACCGTCAACGGCTACGGCGAGCGCACCGGCAACGCCGACCTCGTCACCGTCGTGGCCAACCTCGAGCTCAAGCTGGACCGTCAGGTGCTGCCGCCGGGGCTGCTGCGCGACGCGACCCGCATCGCGCACGCCGTCGCCGAGGTCACCAACATCGCGCCGGCCGCGCGCCAGCCCTACGTCGGCACCTCCGCCTTCGCCCACAAGGCCGGGCTGCACGCGAGCGCGATCAAGGTCGACCCCGACCTCTACCAGCACATGGACCCCCTCGGCGTCGGCAACGACATGAGGCTGCTGGTCTCCGACATGGCCGGGCGCGCCTCCATCGAGCTCAAGGGCCGCGAGCTCGGCTTCGACCTGTCGGGCGACACCCCCGAGGCCAAGGCGCTGCTCACCCGCATCACCGAGCGGGTCAAGGTGCTCGAGGGACGCGGCTACACCTTCGAGGCCGCCGACGCCTCCTTCGAGCTGCTGCTGGTCGAGGAGGTCGAGGGCGAGCGGCCGTCGTACGTCGACGTGGAGTCGTGGCGCGTCATCACCGAGACCCAGCCCGGCCCGGGGGTGGAGGCGCTCTCGGAGGCGACCGTGAAGCTGCGGGCCGGGGGAGTGCGCTACGTCGTGGCGGGCGAGGGCAACGGTCCGGTCAACGCGCTCGACCACGCCCTGCGCTCCGCGATCGGCCAGGCCTACCCGGAGGTCGCCCGGCTCGAGCTGGTCGACTACAAGGTGCGCATCCTCGACCAGGGCCACGGCACCGACGCGATCACCCGGGTGCTCATCGAGACCGCCGACGGCGAGGGCTCGTGGGTCACCGTCGGGGTGGGGCACAACGTCGTGCAGGCCTCGTGGGAGGCACTGCTCGACGCCGTCACCTTCGGGCTGCGGCGCCACCACCGCTGAGGCCCGCCGAGCGGGCACTTCTGCACCACCGAGCAGTCGATCCTGGGATCGGGTTCCCGGTGACGGCGTACGACGTCAGCGCTCGCCGCGAGACTCCCCGCCGGCAGGTGTGACATCGGGCGGGGGGCTGCGTCGACAAGGATGAGCCCACCGAGCCGCCACCCCAGGAGCGAACACATGCAGGAGCAGGAGTTCGAGGAGCTCGCCCGAGCGCGAGCGCCCCAGCTCTACCGGTCGGCCTGGCTGCTGTGCGGCAGCCACCACGAGGCCGAGGACCTGGTGCAGGAGACCCTGGCCAAGGTCTTCAGCCGGTGGAGCTCCCCGTTCGGCCGCCGCATCGACAACCCGGCGGCGTACGCCCAGACCACCCTGACCCGCACCTTCATCAGCGCGCGCCGCCGGCGCAGCAGCGGGGAGGTGCCGCGCAGCGACCTGCCCGACTCGGCCGACACAGCGACGTCCGAGGCGGCCGCGCTCAGCGAGACCCGCCTCGCGATCCTCGAGGCGCTGGCGGGGCTCCGGCCCGCCGACCGGGCCGTGCTGGTGCTGCGCTACCTCGAGGACCTCTCGGTGGAGGAGACCGCGCAGCGGATGGGCACGTCGTCGGGCGCGGTGCGCACCCGGTCCGCACGAGCGCTGGAGCGGGTGCGGCCCCTGCTCGACCGCTCGCTCACGACCACGACCACGAGAGGCGACGACCATGAGTGACCCGACCCCGACCCCGTCCACCGACCGCGCCGCCTCCGGGTTGCTCCACGCCGCGACCGACACCCTCGTCCCCGACGTCGACCGGCTGGTGCGTGGTGGCGTGTCCCGGGGACGCGCCTTGCGTCGCCGCCGTCGGGTCGGCGCCTCGCTGGCCGCGCTCGCCGCGGTCGTCGTGGTCGGAGTGGCCGTCGGCGTGGGCGCCCCGTTGCTCGGCGGCGACGCGGCGCCGCCCGAGGTCGCGGACACGCAGACCGACGACGTCCGGGCGACCGACCGGGCGCTCGCCGTCACGGCCGCCGACATCCCCGCCCTCGTCGACGAGATCCTGGGGTCCGAGGCCACCGCCCCCGTGAAGGGCGTCCCGACGTACACCAAGGACGCGGCCCGGGAGAAGATCAAGCACTTCCTCTACGACGGCGCGCGCGCCACTGTCATCATCGAGCCCGCGGGCCTCACCTGCTCCGAGCGGGTCGCGATGGACGCCGCGGAGGAGCGTCTCGACGTGCGCAGCAGCTGCGGGGAGCAGGGCGGGCTGACGGTGCTGACCTCCCGCGAGCGTGTGGACGAGGTCGTGACCCGCGAGGCCAGCGCCTGGAACCACGGCTACGTCGTGCGGGCCCTTTCCACCAACGCCGACCGGCGCACGGTCGTCGAGGCGCCGACGCTCTCGCAGGACGAGCTGCTCGCCCTCGCTACCAGCGAGCGCTGGTTCGGGCGGTGAGTGTCCGACGCTGCGTACGCCGGCCGTCCGCGCGCCGAGCCGCCTGGTTCGACGTGAAGTCGTGGCGCGTCATCCGGTGAGGGGGCGAAGTGCGGGTCGTGCCTACTAGGAGACTTCCCAGCAGGACCGGCGTCTGGCCAGACTCGGTCCAGGGGTCCGGCGGGACGCTCGTTATGCGGCTGCCCACCGGCTACTGGGGTGTGGCTCTCATCTGGACTGCGACCCGTCGGGCCCCGTGACGAGGAGTGGCTCAAGAGGGGTCTGCCCAGCTCGTAGTAGCAATGCCCACCTCGTCGTCCCCAACTGGAACCACGACGGACGAGGTGAACAGGTTGAAGACAACCAGGGACGTGATCATCGGGGTCGATCCCCACAAGATGTCGGTGACGATCGAGGTCGTCGACCCCAACGAGCGCCTGCTCGGCACCGGGCGCTTCGGGACCGATCAGGCCGGCTACGCCGCGATGCAGCGTTATGTGAAGCAGTGGCCACACCGCACCTGGGCCGTGGAGGGAGCCAACGGCGCCGGTCGCCCACTGGCCCAGCGACTCATCGCCGCCGGTGAGCACGTCGTCGATGTGCCGGCCAAGCTCGCGGCCCGGGTGAGGTTGTTCGACACCGGGCACAACCGCAAGACCGACGCCCTGGATGCCCACTCCATTGCCGTGGTCGCGGTCCGCACTCCGGGGCTACGGGTCGTGGTCGAGGACGGTGAGCTCGAGGCGTTGCGGATGCTCACCGAGCGCCGTGATGAGTTGGCCCACCAGCGTGTGCAGACGGTCAACCGGTTGCAGCGCCTGCTCAGCGAACTGCTGCCTGGCCAGCGCAAACGCGACCTGTCCGCTGCACAGGCCAAGGCCATGCTGGCCACCGTGCGGCCTCGCGACGTCGCCGGCAAGACCCGACGCCGGATGGCAGCTGAGCAGGTCGCCGACCTGGTCGTACTCGATGCGAAGCTGAAGAAGATCAAGGCCGAGCTGAAGGACGCCGTGACCGCGCGCGGATCGAACCTCATGGGCATCTACGGGATCGGCCCCGCCGGTGCCGCACGCATCCTGGCCGACGTCGGTGACGTGGCCCGGTTCGCCGACCGGAACCGGTTCGCGTCCTGGACCGGGACCGCACCCCTGGACGCTTCATCGGGTGAGCAGAACCGTCACCGGCTCTCCCGCGCCGGGAACCGCCGGATGAACCACGTGCTGCACATCGCCGCGATCGTGCAAATCCGCCACGACACCGAAGGCCGCGCCTACTACCGACGCAAGCTCGCCGAAGGCAAGACACCGATGGAGGCACTGCGCTGCCTCAAACGACGCCTGTCCGACGTCGTCTACCGCCAGCTCGTCGCCGACAGCAAGGCCCCCACCACGCCCGTGGACGCGGATCCGGGAGGGCACCGCGGGGCGACTCTTCACTCCAGCGCGGTCGACTCACACCCGCACATCGACACTTCGGATCAGCCACTTCCCGGACCCGCGAGGCCGACGCTACGCCCCGACCGCGAGCACGTGAAGAACCTCGTCCCCAGCACCCGTTGACACAGAGGGGTGCCAGATCCGGACGATCAGTTCGAGCGACCGACGCCAAGGACATCGAGGATTGCAGCGCCACCGTCGAGAACGCCGCCGACCGTCCCTTCCTGGTTGTCTGCACCGGGCGGCGTCGCGGTCGGGTTGTCTGTGAGCCGGACGTCGCGGCAGCCGTAGTCGTCGACGACTACTCCGGTCAGGTCGCCATCGTGGCTGTAGACGACCATCCAGCGCGGGCCGAGGTCGGCGTTGCATCCACCGCTGCGATCAGCGGGGGCAAGATCGTCCAGGGCGTCCTGCAGGTCCGGGAGGTCGGTGGCGGCGACGGGTTTAGGACGCCCTGCACGGCTCCACCCGTAGACGGCCCCGCCGCTGGCGGTCGTGCCGACATCGAACGTGTTGTACTGACAGACCCATGCCTCTTGCGGAACGAGGAGAGTCGGACGTTCGTCCGCGACCTCCTCGATGCCGAAGCCGTGACCGGACGGGTCCTCACCGATAGGCAACTCCTGCGGGCACGGTTGACCAGCCGCGTCGGTGAGCTCGCTCGGACGGACCTCGGGGTCTTTAGCAGTTGGGCTGCCCGACCAGGGCAGGTCGCATCCGGCGAGGAGCAGGACTGCGGTCGCAACGCCGAGGGTCGCGCCGATCCGCCTCCAGGCGCGAGAGCGGGAAGCTGCGGCAACGGGGAGGCTCGAGGAGTTCGGCAGCGGCATGGTTGTTCGACGATCTCATAGCGCCAGTGGTTCCGCGGTCAGTGCGCGCTGCTCGGCAGAGTCGGATGCCAGCCCCCGCGTCAGTTTCGCTCGAGCAGGTCGTAGTCGAACGGGCACAACGGCCCGTCGCGCCGTGCGCCCCTGCGGAGAGCCGGTGTCGGGGCTGCCTGGCGAAGCGTTGTGCCCGTTCGGCTACGGGCCCGGAGCGGAGTCCCTGGGCTGCACGGACATCGGCAGGAGTGCGCGTCCTGATGCGTGACCTGTCCCGCAGCCCGGAAGCTCGCCCTCCGGGCATCGGAGGGTCCGTGGTGACCGGCGGTCCGACCTCGTCGCCGGGGTCAATCAGCAGGCCCTGGCAGGGCCCTGGAGCAATGAAACAGGTGTGCACAACCCCTTGCTATCGAACATCTGTTCGAGTAGAATCGGGTCATGATCGAGACCGACAGCCACGGACAGCCTCTCGAGGTCGACGACCTCGACGCTGACTGGTTGCTCGACTTCGCCCACGAGGCCGAGGCGGAGGTCCGCAAGGCGGAGCGGCGTCGGTTGCGGGTGGTGCTGCG